>JBFGDP010000018.1:0-16607 GCA_041580575.1 Christiangramia sp. | reverse complement strand
CTCTTCCTTGTTCATGCTCCTCGGTTTTTGGTTGCATAGAAATATGGAAGATAGCATCGCCCTGATATACTATAGGCGATTCATTTACATTGATCACATAACCCTCACTTGTACTCCTTATTTTATGACTGAACTTTCCGTAAGGATCGGTAATGGTGGCTATATATTCACCTTTTTCAACATGTTTGCCACAGGGGATCTTTACATGCAGCAGTCCGCTGTATTTAGCCCGAAGCCAGGAACTATTACCAATAAGCACGGTCTCTTTTTTCACATCTGGATAGTCGAATTTTGTAGCCAGCATTTCCAGGTGGCTTAAGATTCTCATGGCTCCTTCCACTCCATACCTGGCAATATCTTTATTGCTGTCCAGAGATTTTCCACCTTCAAATAATAGTACAGGTATACCTAATTTAGAACAGGTTTCCCTATATGATTTTGTAATGGTTTTTGAATGAATGGTAAAAGGAGCATTAAAGATCTTAGCGTACTTGATGCTTTGTTCATCCCCTTTTTTTACCCTTATCTGTGGGGCGTTAAATCTGGCTGCCCCACCGGTATGAAAATCCAGGCAAAAATCTGCAATAGGAAGGATCTTCTTCACAAACTGGTAAGCGAACCTGCTTGCCAGGGACCCGTTCTTGGTTCCCGGAAACACGCGGTTTAGGTCACGGCCATCGGGAAATTCCCTGGCCATATTCAGGAATCCAAAAATGTTTACAATGGGAATACATATGATCGTCCCTAGCTTAGGTTTATTGATTCCCTTAGAGATGATCTGTCTTACGATCTCCACGCCATTGATCTCATCACCATGAATACCAGCGGTAAGTAAAACCACCGGTCCCGGTTTTTTAGAACGCTCAATAATAACCGGCACTTCTACAGAGGTAGTCGTGTAGAGCTTTGCCATGTTAAAATTTATGGTTGTCCCCTTACCGGGTAAGACTTTTTCACCTAAAATTTCAAGAACATTGTTCTTGTCTATACGGGGCATAAACTATACGTTTCGTTCTATATATCTAATAATTGTTTTAGCAATGTCTTTACCGGTTGCGGCCTCGATACCTTCAAGACCTGGAGAGCTGTTCACTTCCAGAATTAGCGGTCCACGACTACTTTGCAGCATGTCTACCCCGGCTACACCAAGAGCCATTGCTTTTGCCGCTTTAATTGCAGCATTCTCTTCTTCATCTGTAAGCTGAATAACTGTAGCCGATCCTCCGCGATGTAAATTAGATCTAAATTCACCTTCTTTACCCTGTCTTTTCATGGCTCCAACTACCTGCCCATCTACTACAAAAGCCCGTATATCTGCTCCGCCCGCTTCCTTGATAAATTCCTGCACGATCACCCGGGCCTGCAATCCATTAAAAGCTTCAATAACAGATTCAGCAGCGTTTTGAGTTTCTGCAAGTACAACTCCAAGTCCCTGTGTTCCTTCTAAAAGTTTAATAATTACCGGGGCACCACCAACATGCTCCAATATCTCAGAGACATCTTTAGAATAATTGGTAAATACAGTCTTAGGTAAACCAAGTCTGGCCCTGGAAAGTATTTGCAGACTCCTTAGTTTATCACGGCTTCTCACCAGTGCCTGCGATTCTGTTGTGGTAAAGGTTCCCATCATCTCGAACTGCCTAACCACGGCGGTACCAAAAAATGTAACTGAAGCACCAATCCTGGGAATAATAGCGTCTGTGTCTTCCAGCCAGTGACCTTTATAAAATATTGTGGGTTTTTTCTTTTCAATGATGAGGTCACATTTAATCGGGTCTATAACCTCTACTTCATGATCTCTTTTTTTCGCAGCTTCAACGAGTCGGCTGGTGGAATACAGTTTAGGGTTTCTTGAAAGAATTCTTATCTTCATCTACTTCATGTTAAAAGACACGTCTATTAACTCGGTGTCTACAATAAATTTTTTGGTTAGAAATTTTCTGCCAATTAAAACAGGATATCTCATTTCCTGCCGGTCTGAAAGGGTAAGCGTTATTTTAAATATTTTCTGGAACAGCTTTATACTGGACTGTACCTGGTATCTCTTTTGAATAATACCGTTACTGCTTCTGACAAAGGTGATGTCGTAATCTTCAAAAATAAATTGCTTGCCGTTGTAATGAGGATGTTCATCATCAAGAAAGGTGCAATGAATACCATCTTCTTTTTCGATGATATTAGTGCAGTGAATGGAAGAGGTATATGCCCCGGTATCGATCTTTATAGCAATTTCCTGAAGATGTAATGAGGGAAAATCTGCTTTATCAATCCTACCGATCACTTTTTTTTCCATAATGCAATATACTAAAAAGCAGTTGTTTTATTTTTTAGCAAAAGTAATGGTTATTGTTCTTATTCTAATAAAAATAATGTAGTCGGAAAATCGAAGATCCAGCAATCGTAAATTTTAAAAGAACAGGCTTATTTTACCTCTCAGAAAGAAGGGAGTGCCTGGTGTAAAATGGATCTCTTCGACCGGAGACTGCTCATTTCGCAAACGACTTTCTGTAGCGAACTGGGTTTCGTTCCATGCTGTATCCAGAAGATTCTCAACAATGAATCCCACCTGTATATTCTTATAGCGATAATTCACATTCAGATCGGTAACCACATAGCCTTCTGCTGTAATGCTGAAATCCTCATTTGCAGGCCTGTCGTTCACAAATCTATAGGAGATCGCTCCTGAGAATCCCGATAAATTCTCAACAGCCAATCCGCCAGACGAGGTGAGCTCTGGTGCCAGTGGAATATAATTTTCTCCAGAAGATGCCTCGGTACTTCTGGCATAGGTATAATTAAGATCTGCATAAAGGTAAAGCCAGTCATTAGCCTGGAATCTGGCGCCCAGATCTATACCATACCTTCTGGTTTTTCCGCTGGGTTCCACTATGGCGGCATCGCCCACATAGACAAATTCCTGGTCGAGGTACAGTAACCACGCTGCAGCATTAAATATCCATTTATTTCCCGGCTTGTAGATCATCCCAAGGTCTGTTCCATAAGCAGCAGGCAGAATCTCCTGCGCATTTCTTGCAACTACAACCCTGGTATCGTTAGAATGAAAACCAATACCATTTTTTAGATATAACTGCAAATCGCCAGAAGCGGAATAATTGAAATTTAGTTTCGGACTAAAGAATACCTTGTCCTCACTTTTAAGATCATAGGTCTCGGAGATTAGATCTTCGTAATCGAAATTGAAATAATCTACACGTATGCCCGGATTTATTTGAAGTTTTCCAAAGTTGAACTCTGTATTAAGGAAAGTGTAAACGTTTGTTTCGTCGATATTTCCGTAAGAAAGTCGTTCCAGTATTTCCTTACGATTTCTGGTTCTGGAAAGTTCATTAAGATTACTATCATCATACCTGAATCCTATTCCCATGGAATATCCCATTTCCAGCGGTAATTCCTTGCCGGTATATTCTAAAACGCTTTCGGCTCCAAGAACATTTCTGTCTTCTTTCTGTTTGATCTGGTCCCCGTTAACAGGATCTTCAAGAAAAAAAGTGAAATTAGAATACAGTTCAAAATCATAGTGTGAATAAAAAGCGCGTGATCTTAGCTTTTTTGAACCTGGAAGATATTTAGTGTGATTTAATAGAAAATTAGTTCTTGAGGTGTTACCTCCCTCTGTATCATCAATGGCTCCGAACCTATTAATAGACTCATCTGCCACGGCCCTTTCGGGTATTTGTCCCGAGGCATCCCATTTACTCTGAAAGTGTGAAAGGGTGAGGTTCAATTCTTCAGTACCGGGTTTTCTATAATTATATTTTCCCATGATATTGAAGCGATTAAAATTCTGAGGACTCTCAAACGGGCCGTCAAAAAGATTGAGCGAGCTGGCCATATAGGCACTACTGTATTCTTTATCTAAAATCTGGAACATCCCCACAAGTCGTTTGCTGTTGAAATCTCCCAGTTCCAGGGAAACCAGGTTTTCTTCAATTTTATCTTTTGTTCTAAAATCGACGAATCCGGCGGTAGTGAAATTCCCCTTATCTGCATAATAGGGCCCCTTGCCAAATTCAATATTTTTTATTGTTTCAGGAATGAGAAAATGCAGGTCGCTATAACCCTGGCCGTGGGCGTGAGAAACCATGTTAACCGGCATTCCATCTACAGCCAGGGAAATATCTGTACCGTGATCAATATCAAAACCGCGTAAAAAGATCTGTTCAGCCTTTCCCCCACCGGCGTGCTGACCTATGATTAATCCCGGAACCTTTCTGAGAATCTCCTGTGACGATTTTACTGGATTAGTTTGAAGCTCCACTCTAAGGACTTCGTTAAGTGGATCGCGATTACTGCTTAGGACGATCTGGTCCAGGTTTAATGTTGCTTCTTTTAAATCAAATATTTTGATGTTGTTAAAGTCTTCCTGATTGATTCTGTACTCTTGCTTCTCAAATCCCAGTATGGTAATATTGATCAGATTTCCCGGGGTTGCATTTTTCAGTTTAAATTTTCCTGAAGAATTAGTGTGGGTATGATACCCGGAAGAGCTGTCATAAACAGCTACATCTTCGAGTGGATTTCCATTAGTATCGACTATTTCACCTTCAAAAGTTTGAGCTTGGGCAAAACCGATTGCGCAGAGTAGTAAAATAATAGTGAATATTCCTTTCATTTTTTTGGTTGGTTGGGGCATTTTAAACAAGTTCCTATCCTATATACGGGAAAATAGACAGTACAGTTTTTTTGATAAGTTTATCTGGTGTGGTTAAAGCACATTTACTGGTTTCAAAGAAGGTATTCCAGGAAAATCTTTTGAACGCTGGAATCCGCCATAGAGATGATAACATCTGCATAATCATTAACAAATTGCTGGATAATGTTCATAATTACGATGAGGTTTCCGGATGTTATCGACGCATAGTCTCAAAATTTATTAGCTTAAAAAAAGGAGTAGACTGTCAATTAAATTTTAAATTTGGAGTAATGGAAAAACCTGCTCTGGAAGTTCAGTTAAAAACTTTGCCCAACAGCCCGGGAGTTTATCAATATTATGATAAGAATGGGAAGATACTTTATGTTGGGAAGGCCAAAAATCTTAAAAAACGTGTAACCTCATATTTTAATAAGAACCACGATAGCCACCGCATAGGGGTTATGGTCAAGAAGATTCGCGAGATTAAACATATTGTGGTTGCATCTGAAACTGATGCCCTCTTACTCGAGAATAATCTTATAAAAAAACTGCAGCCTCGCTTTAATGTGATGCTGAAGGATGACAAAACCTACCCGTGGATCTGTATTAAAAATGAGCGCTTTCCCAGGGTGTTTCCAACCCGCAGATTGATCAAGGACGGTAGCGAATATTATGGGCCATTTACCAGTTTTAAAACTGTTAATACCTTACTGGACCTTATTAAAGGCCTGTATAAACTTAGAACCTGTAATTATGATCTCGCAGAGGAAAAGATTAGGCAGGGAAAGTTTAAATTATGCCTGGAATATCATTTGGGTAACTGTAAGGGTCCCTGTGAAGCCTTGCAGTCTGAAGAGGAGTACAATGGTAATATCGAAGCTATACGCCAGATCGTAAAAGGAAATTTTAAAGATTCTTTACAGCGATTCAGAAATCAGATGAAAGAGCATGCAGAGAAGATGGAGTTTGAAGACGCCCAGAGAATAAAGAACAAGATAGATGTACTGGAGAATTACCAGGCGAAGTCAACTGTTGTGAATCCTAAGATCAATAATGTAGATGTATTCTCTGTGGTCACAGACGAGGGGTATGGTTATGTTAATTTTCTGCAATTATCGCATGGGGCGATCATTAGATCACATACCATCGAGATGAAAAAGAAGCTGGATGAAAGCGATCGCGAACTCCTGGAGCTGGCCATTGTGGAGATTCGCCAGCGCTTCAACTCTAATTCCAGAGAAATTTATGTTCCTTTTAAAGTGGATGTCGGCGAAGATCTGAAGATTACCATTCCTAAACTTGGAGATAAAAAGAAGATCGTGGAACTTTCTGAAAGGAACGCGAAATACTTCCGCCAGGAAAGGTTCAAACAAATGAAGATCGTAGATCCAGACAGGCATGTGAACAGGGTTATGGCGCAGATGAAAGAAGACCTAAGGCTGGGTAAGGAGCCCAGACATATAGAATGTTTTGATAATTCTAATATTCAGGGAACCAATCCCGTCGCTGCCTGCGTGGTTTTTAAGAACGGAAAGCCAAGTAAGAAAGATTATCGTAAATTTAATATCAAGACCGTTGAAGGGCCCGATGATTTTGCCTCTATGGAAGAAGTGGTCTTTAGAAGATACCGTAGATTGCTGAATGAAGGAGAAGACCTGCCGGAGCTTATTATTGTGGATGGAGGTAAAGGTCAGTTGTCCAGTGGAGTTAAAGCTCTCGAAGCGCTTGGGCTAAGGGGAAAGATAGCGATCATTGGGATTGCTAAAAGACTGGAAGAAATATTCTATCCAGAAGATCCCATTCCGTTATACCTGGATAAGAAGTCTGAAACCTTAAAGATCATTCAGCAGCTTAGAAATGAGGCACATAGATTTGGTATCACTTTTCATCGCAATAAAAGGAGCAAAACAGCGCTCAATACAGAGCTGGAAGGCATCCAGGGGATCGGAGAAAAAACGGTGGTGGAGTTGCTGAAACATTTTAGATCCCTGAAAAGGGTTAAAGAAGCTACCCAGAAAGACCTTAGCGAAGTGGTTGGTGCTTCTAAAGCGGGAATAATTTATAATTTCTACCATAACAAATAGATGCGTAAACTCTTAGTTTTTTTTATTCTCTGCCTTTCAATCCCGGGCTATTCCCAGGATGCCGATCAACCTAAAATAGGCCTGGTGTTAAGTGGAGGAGGAGCGAAAGGGCTGGCGCATATTGGTGTTCTTAAAGTTCTTGAAGAGGAGGGCATTAAAATAGATTATATAGGCGGAAGCAGCATGGGCGCGATCATAGGGGGGCTTTATGCTTCGGGATATTCGGCCAGTGAACTGGATTCGATTTTCAATGATACAAATTTTGATATTTTGATCCAGGATGACCTTCCACGAAGGGCGAAAACGTTCTATGAAAAGGAAGATTCTGAAAAATATGCCATCACCCTGCCTTTTGATAATTTTGATATTTCCTTTCCAACCGGCCTTTTTAAGGGTCAGAATATTTACAACCTCATGTCGCGTCTTACACTACATGTAAGTGATGTCAACGATTTTAGTAAACTACAGATCCCCTTCTTTTGTGTGGCAGCAAACGTTGAGACCGGGGAGGCAGTTATACTGGATAATGGATCATTGGCCAAGGCTATTTCAGCAAGTGGCGCTATCCCAACCATTCTAAGTCCTATTAAGATTGACGGTCAGTTGTTAACTGATGGAGGAGTTGCTAATAATTACCCTGTAGAGGAGTTGAGAAGAAGAGGGGCAGAGATCGTTATTGGGGTGGATGTACAGGATAGTCTGGTAAAAAGGGATAAGCTGCGAAGTGTTTTCGAGATCATGTCGCAGATAAGTAATTTCAGGACCATCAGCGATATGCGGGAAAAAATCCCTCTTACCGATGTCTATATCAAACCCAATATTTCTCCGTTTTCTGTCATGTCTTTTGAACAGGGGCAGGCGATCATAGATTCCGGCATGGTGGCTGCGCAGCGCAAATTGCCACAACTAAAGGAATTGGCAAAGATGATGGAGGCGCCATTTCACCGGGAAAAAGTGAAAAAAATCAATAATTTTAATATTAGTGATCTTACCCTCGAAGGAAACAGTACCTATCCCAGGGCTTACGTTCAGGGAAAACTTAAACTGAACTATGAAAAACCCTACGGCTTTAAAGACCTGAATATTGGTATTAATAACCTTTCTGCAACCGGGAATTTTGACCGGATTAATTATCAATTGCTCCCGGTAGACGATCAAGGTAATTACACGCTGGCTATGCAGATCGAGGAAAGCGAGAATAAAATGCTTTTAAGACTTGGGTTGCATTATGACGAACTATATCAAAGCAGTGCGTTGATAAACCTAACCAGGAAAAGTTTGCTGTTTACCAATGATGTAGCTTCCATGGATGTTATTGTGGGTGATAACCTGAGATATAATTTTAATTATTACCTGGATAAAGGTTATTACTGGAGCGTAGGAATAAATTCCAGATACAATACCTTCGAGAAGAATATCAAACTTGAAAATTTAGGATCAGGTGGTAATAATGGAGAGCTGCCCTCTATAGCCGAGCTGGCAGTGAATTTAAAAGATTTTACTAATCAATTCTATGTGGAAACCCTTTTCCAGCAAGTATTTTCTATAGGGGCAGGCCTGGAACATAAGTATTTAAAACTTAGCAGTAGCACCGTGAACGATCCCGAAGGTCAGGAGAACAACCTGGTCTTCGATAACAGTCATTATGCCAGCGCATTTGGGTATTTAAAATTCGACTCCTACGATAACCGGTACTTCCCCACCAGAGGGGTTAATTTTAGTGGGGATTTTCATATTTATCTTTATTCCTCAGATTATAATAACAATTTTGCTGAATTTTCTATTGCCAAGGGGGCTATAGGATATGCGGTGACACCACTTAGAAAACTTACCACGAGGATATCTACCGAGACCGGTTTTAAAATTGGAAATGATGCCACCGAGGTACTGGATTTCTTTCTGGGAGGTTATGGCAATGACTTTATTAATAACATAAAGCCTTTTTACGGATATGATTTTTTAAGTCTTGCAGCAGATAGTTATATAAAAGCACTATTGGAAATAGACTACCAGGTTGTACGTAAAAACCATATTATTGCCAGTGCAAATATTGCGAATGTAGAAGATCGCCTGTTCACAACCGGGAACTGGTTCACCTGGCCAGACTATAGTGGGTATGCCGTTGGTTACGGCCTGGATACATTTATGGGCCCTCTGGAAGCGAAGTATACCTATTCGCCTGAACTTAAAGAGAGTTACTGGTTTTTTAGTCTTGGCTTCTGGTTTTAACGGAATAAGACAATTAGAGATATGAGACTCTGAAGGGGTTGTTTTTAGTCTACTTTTAAGATTGTTTCGCTAAATTTTCATGATATTTGTATTAATCGAAAAATAAACCCGAAAAAATCCTAATCTGCTAAAGAATTAATGGGTTTTTCGTGAATTAAAAATTAGAACTTATGCCTTTTTATCATAAACTAGGTAAAATTCCACATAAACGTCATACCATTTTTAGAAAGCCAGATGGCAGTCTTTATTATGAGCAACTTTTTGGTACCATAGGTTTCGACGGGATGTCTTCTAATCTCTATCATGAACATAGGCCTACCCAGGTGAAAGAGATCAAGGGTAGCTATGATGTAAGACCTAAAATTGCGATAGAGAATAATTTAAAATCTTATAGACTGAAAGGTTTCCAGGTAACTCCACATCCAGATTACCTGCAAAGCCGTAAGCCGGTCCTAACCAATGCAGATTGTGATATCATCCTGGCTTCACCGCAGGGATCTACTGAAGATTACTTCTATAAAAATTCAGATGCAGATGAACTATTGTTCATACATAAAGGAAGCGGAAAACTTCGCACGCATCTTGGAAATCTGGATTTTAAATATGGGGACTATTTATTGATCCCAAGGGGGACCATCTATAAATTAGACTTCGACGATGAGAATAACCGCCTCTTTATTGTAGAATCCAGAAGGCCCATATACACTCCTAAAAGATATAGAAACTGGTTTGGGCAATTGTTAGAGCATTCACCATTTTGTGAACGTGACCTAAGACAGCCTTATGAGCTGGAAACAAATGATGAAAAGGGGGAGTTTCTTATCAAGATCAAGAAGAAAGGAGAGATCTTCGACATGGTTTATGCGACACATCCATTTGATGTAGTTGGCTATGACGGGTATAATTATCCGTATGCATTTTCTATCCACGATTTCGAACCAATTACAGGGAGAATACATCAACCACCACCGGTGCACCAGACTTTCGAGACAGATGCTTTTGTGGTATGCAGTTTCTGCCCTAGAAAATATGATTACCATCCTGAAAGTATTCCGGCACCATACAGTCATAGTAATATTGATAGTGATGAGGTGTTATATTATGTAGATGGTGATTTTATGAGCCGGAATGACATTGAGGCGGGGCATATTTCATTGCATCCGGCGGGTATACCTCATGGACCACACCCGGGGGCAGTAGAAAGAAGTATTGGCCAGGTAGAAACAGAAGAACTGGCCGTTATGGTAGATACCTTTAAACCCTTAATGCTTACTGAGGATGCTATGGAAATAGCCGACGAAAGCTACCATAAATCATGGTTGGAAGATGGGCATGATCATTAATATGAAAACAGATTTATCAGCACAGGACAGGGCGATGTGGTAAAATTTTGGAGTTAGAAATCAAAATTTTACCTATTCAATAATCCTAAAAATAAAATAAAATGTCAAAAGATAGTACATCATTAAATTTAGAGAAAGTAGTTCCGGAAGCGGATGATTTTTTACCGATCCTGGGAACAGATTTTGTTGAACTATACGTGGGGAATGCCAAGCAGGCAGCCTATTATTATCAGCATGCATGGGGGTTCCAGCCCGTGGCTTATGCGGGACTGGAAACCGGTAAGAAAGACAGTGTGTCTTACGTGATGCAGCAGGGAAAAATCAGGATCGTGCTTACCTCTCCACTAGAGCAGGGTGGCGAGATCAATGAGCATATTAATAAACATGGTGACGGAGTAAAATTTGTAGCCTTATGGGTAGATGATGCCAGGAAAAGCTATGAGGAAACTACCAAACGTGGAGCTAAATCTTACGTAGAGCCATATGAAATGGAAGATGAAAACGGGAAAGCAGTTATCTCGGGAATACATACCTATGGAGAAACAATCCACCTTTTTATTGAAAGAGGTGCCTATGAAGGTCCTTTCCTGCCGGGTTACCGAGTTTATGACACCAAGGTGAAATCTCCAGATACCGGTCTTAAGTTTATTGATCATATGGTTGGAAATGTAGGTTGGAACGAGATGAATAAATGGGTGGAATTTTACGGTAAAGTGATGGGATTTGCTCAGTTAGTTTCATTCGATGATAAAGATATTTCCACAGATTATACTGCTCTAATGAGTAAGGTGATGAGTAACGGGAACGGCCGTATCAAATTTCCAATTAATGAACCTGCAGAAGGAAAGAAAAAGTCCCAGATAGAGGAGTATATAGATTTTTATAATGGGGCAGGAGTACAGCATATAGCCCTGGCTACAGATAATATTATAGAAACCGTAACAGCCTTGAGAGATCGCGGCGTGGAATTTCTGTATGTTCCTGAGACTTATTATGATGACCTGCTGGACAGAGTGGGTGAGATCGATGAGGACCTGGAGCCATTAAAAGAACTAGGGGTACTTGTAGATCGTGATGATGAAGGCTATTTGTTACAGATCTTCACCAAGCCTGTTTTAGACAGGCCAACCATGTTTTTTGAGATTATTCAGAGAAAAGGTGCCCAATCTTTTGGAAAAGGTAATTTCAAAGCCCTTTTTGAGGCTATTGAAAGAGAGCAGGATTTGCGTGGTACTTTAAATTAGAATTAAAAAATTGCTAAAAACTGAAGGTTAAAATTGAAAAATTGATAATTAGGTAATTATTTAGTTAAACTTAATTTTGCTATTGCGGGTAAGATAGAAATATCAGACTTTTGCACCGCATTTTTGGAGTGGTTACCAAAAATCATTTTTAAATTTTTTTCATAATTTAAGTTTTAGTTGGTTAATAAGATAAAATTCCCTGTCATTAATTTGATGGGGTTTTTTGTTTTAATACTTTTGGAATAGTAATTGTAAAAGGTGTATTAACCCCAGAAATACTGCTAGTTAGGAATAAGATTATTATGAAAAAACTCATTACAATTACGATCCTGTGCTGCCTGTTCAGCACCTCTTCATTATTCTCCCAAAAAGCCTTTAAAGAGGGTGAATGGTTCAAATTCAGAATTCATTACGGGATATTTAATGCCAGTTATGCTACTCTGGAAGTAAATGAGACTAGACTGGAAAATAAGCCTGTATACCACATTAAAGGTCGGGGGAGATCTACGGGATTGCTTAGTTTATTCTTTAAGGTGGATGATGACTATCAAACCTATATAGATAAGAAGACGGGAAAACCCTACAAATTCATCAGGAAAATAAATGAAGGAGGCTATACCAAAGATCTTGAAATAGACTTTGATCACAAGGAAAATAAGGCTCACGTTCTTAACCGTGAAAATAATAATCGTCAGAGCTTCTCTGTGCCCAATAATGTACATGATATGTTATCGGCATTTTATTATATTCGCAACCAAATTGACAGCGACGATCTAAAGCCCGGAGAAGAGATGCGAGTTAACATGTTCATCGATGATGAAAATGTTGATTTTAAGATGGTTTTCCTGGGCAGGGAAGTGATTAAAACTAAATTTGGAAATGTGGCAACGCTCAAGTTCAGACCTTATGTTCTGGCAGGGAGAGTATTCAAAGAAAAGGAAAGCCTTACTTTCTGGATAAGTGATGATAAGAACAAAATTCCGGTAAAGATTGAAGCAGATCTGGCTGTTGGTTCTTTAGATGCCGATTTAGAGGCTTATAAAGGTCTAAAACATCAGTTTAGTATCTTAATAAATTAAATATGGAGATAAAACCCGAGATCGCGGAACGAATTATTAAACTGGAAGAAAAGTTCAAGAATTCGGGACAGGATATGGGGTCCTATTTGGATGGTCTGCTTTACGATCGCTATTTATCCTATTGGGATTATATAGAAGTAGACACCTTGCTGAGTCTGCAGAAGACCAATACACATTTTCCTGATGAAATGATTTTTATCACCTATCATCAGATCACCGAGCTATATTTTAAATTAATTATTCACGAACAAAAGCAGATCATTGAAAGCAGTACGCTTACCGCTACTTATTTCATTGAGAAACTTAACCGCATAAACAGGTATTTTAGAATACTTATCGATTCTTTTGATGTGATGATCAAAGGGATGGAGCGAGAACAATTCTTAAAATTTAGAATGGCACTTCTGCCTGCCAGTGGTTTTCAATCTGCCCAATTTAGAATGATCGAATTATATTCCACGCCTTTGGAAAATTTGGTTTCCGCTGAAATCCGCCAGGATTTTTCAGGAGAAAGCACGCCCGAAGAGCTATATGAAAATATATACTGGAAAAAAGGTGGAATAGACCTGAAAACAGGTGAGAAAACCCTCACTTTAAAGCAATTTGAAAAAAGATACACCCCCCGGTTTTTAAGGATAGCGAATGCTGTAAATGGAAATACCGTATACCATCGTTATCTTAAGATGCATGAAGATGATCGCAATAATCCTGAATTAAAAACTGCGATGAGAAATCTTGATGTAAATGTGAACATCAACTGGTTATTAATGCATATGGGGGCGGCCTACCGTTATCTTAGTAAGGATAAGGAAACGATGAAAGCTACCGGTGGGACCAACTGGAAAAAATTTCTCCCTCCGAGCTTCCAGAGAATTTCCTTTTTTCCTGGATTATGGACCGATCAAGAAAAAGAGGATTGGGGCAAGCAATGGGTGAACCATACGTTTAATACAGAAAATAAAAAGTAAAACATTGAAGAAATTAGGTTTATTGTTAATGATGATGCTGGTACTTACTGCCTGCAATGATGATGAAAAAGACCAGGCCTTAACTGCAGAGGTAAAGGCTGAAAAAAAACCTCCGGTGATCAGGGAATATGGCTTTGTTTTAAATGATTTCGAAGTTATTAAGGACACTATCGAACCTGGCGACAGTTTTGGCTATATCATGGATCAAAACGGAGTGGATCATGGAAAAGTTTTTGAAATTTCTAACAAAGTAAAAGACACCTTCAATCCCGCCCGCATCACGGCCGGTAAGAAGTATGTAATCCTTAAAGCAAAAGATTCAGCTAAAACACCGCAGTTCTTTATTTATGAGAATGATAAGATAAATTACACAGTTGTGTCTATAGGCGATAGTATCTATGCAGAAACAAAGAAGAGACCGGTAAGTATTAAAAGAAGAGAGGTGTCTGGTGTTATTGTTTCTTCACTTTCTGAAGCTATGCAAACTCAGGGCCTTAGTAATTTGCTGGTGTATGAACTATCGAATATTTACCAGTGGAGTATCGATTTTTTCAAACTTCAAAAAGGAGATCAATTTAAAATGGTTTACCATGAAAAATATATTGACGATACTGTTTTTGTTGGGGTGGAGAAAGTAGATGCAGCTGTTTTCAAGCATTCCGGGGAGCCATATTATGCGTTCAGGTTTTTGAACGATACCTTATCTGGAAAACCCAGTTATTATGATGAGGAGGCAAAAGCATTGCAGAGTTTCTTCCTTAAAGCACCCCTGGATTATTCCAGAATATCTTCAAGATTTACCAAGAGGCGTTTTCATCCCGTACAAAAGAGATGGAAGGCGCATTTGGGGACAGATTATGCCGCAGCATATAACACTCCCATCGTGAGTACTGCCAATGGTACTGTGATCGCGTCTGGATATACTTCTGGAAACGGTAATTATGTAAAAGTTCGCCACAATAGTAAATACACTACCCAATATCTGCATATGACCAAAAGAGCCGTTAAAAAGGGACAAACGGTAAAGCAGGGGCAGGTGATAGGTTATGTGGGTAGTACAGGTTTGGCTACCGGGCCACATGTATGTTATAGATTTTGGGTAAATGGCCGGCAGGTAGACCCATTTAGGCAAAATTTACCTTCAGCCAAGAAAATTGAAGATGAACTCAAGGACGAATATTTCGCTCATATAGAACCTTTAAAACAGGAATTGGAGCAAATTCCCTACAAAAATATTTAAATGAAGAATATAGATCCAACCACTACTGAAGCCTGGAAAGAATTAGAATCGCATTATGATACTATTAAAAGCGATCATATGCGCGACATGTTTGCCAGTGACCAGGATCGTGCTAATAACTTTAGTATTCAATGGGAAGATTTCTATGTAGACCTAAGTAAAAACAGAATTACAGGAAAAACCCGGGATCTTCTGGTAAAACTGGCCGAAGAGTGTCACCTCGAAGAAGCTATTAATAGTTATTTTTCTGGTGATTCTATCAACCAGACAGAGAACCGTCCCGTTTTACATACTGCCCTTCGTGCCTCAGAAGAAGCCGATATTAAAGTAAGGGGAGAGAATGTGGTTCCCGAAGTACAGGAGGTAAAAGCAAAGATTCGAGCCTTTACGAATGAAATTATTGGTGGTGCCAGGAGAGGCTATACCGGTAAGGCATTTACCGATGTGGTGAATATTGGAATTGGCGGGTCAGACCTTGGACCGGTTATGGTTACTGAGAGTCTTTCTTTCTATAAAAACCATCTAAAACTTCATTTTATTTCCAATGTTGATGGAGATCATGTTCAGGAGACTATTAAGGATCTGAATCCTGAAACCACCTTATTTCTCATCGTTTCCAAGACATTTACGACCATGGAAACCCTGAGTAATGCCAATACAGTCAGGGAATGGTTTCTGAAGTCTGTTCCTGAAAAGGAAGTAGCTAAACATTTCGTCGCCGTTTCTACCAATCTCCAGAAAGTAGAGGCTTTTGGAATAGATCCTGAAAACATTTTCCCAATGTGGGACTGGGTTGGCGGTCGCTTTTCATTATGGAGTGCCGTAGGCTTATCTATTAGTCTTGCTATAGGGTATGAGAATTTCGAAAACTTACTGGAAGGTGCAAGAAAAATGGATGAGCACTTTAGATCAACATCTTTTAAGGATAATCTACCGGTGCAGTTAGCCTTATTAACCATCTGGTACAACAATTTCTTTAAGGCTGAAAGTGAGGCGGTGATTCCTTACTCGCAATACCTGCATAAATTTCCATCTTACCTGCAACAGGCAATTATGGAAAGTAACGGTAAAAGCGTGGATCGAAATGGAAATAAAGTGACATATGAAACGGGAACGCTGATATGGGGGGAACCCGGAACTAATTCGCAACACGCCTTTTTTCAATTGATCCATCAGGGTACTAAATTGATCCCGGCAGATTTCATCGGCTTTAAAAAATCTCTTTTTGGTGATAAAGTTCATCAGGATCAATTAATGGCTAATTATTTTGCTCAAACCGAAGCATTATTAAATGGAAAAAATATAAAAGAGGTAGAAGATGAGCTGAAAGCGAAAGGTTTTAGTGAAAAGGAAATCGAAAGAATTGGTGCATTTAAGGTGTTCGAGGGGAATAACCCTACAAATACTATCTTAATAGATAAACTTACCCCAGAGAGTATTGGTAAGCTCATCGCGTTGTACGAGCATAAGATTTTTGTCCAGGGAATTATCTGGAATATTTTTAGTTACGACCAGTGGGGTGTAGAATTAGGTAAACAACTTGCAAATAAGATACTTGCAGAATTCTCAACGAAAACGGTAATTAACCATGATTCTTCTACAAAAAATCTTTTAGAATTTTATTTGAAGGATTCATAGTTGAAGATTGTTTAAAATTTGTTTATAGTTTTAAAGCGCTTGTAATCAAGCGCTTATTTTTTTATTTTAAATTAAAGCTGAAAAAAGTTAAAGTTTACAATCTTAACATTTCCATAATATTTTAAGAT
>JBFGDP010000017.1:0-16891 GCA_041580575.1 Christiangramia sp. | reverse complement strand
GGACTTGATCCTTATATCAATGTAGTTCAGGTAGGAGGACAAACTGTTGGTAAATTCCAGGCTTCTGTTACTTTATACGATAGTGAAGACTTTGGAAAACAAGGAGCCAGTGAGGATCATACTTATGCCATGCAGCCTCTTGTATTTAAGTCTCTAAACTCAGTTGGAAGAACCGACTATGTAAATGGTCTAACACCAGATATAGAATATAATGAAGACCTAAATAACTTTGGAGTTTTGGGAGAAACAGATGAACCTTTACTTAGGCAGGCGATCAATGCTATTACAGGACAACAGGAAACTGATAAATCTGGTTTACAACGCCTGGATTTTGAATACCTTGGAGAAACAGGCATGAATGAACCGGGTTACCAAAGAATGTACATAGAAGAAATTCCCAGATCTTAAACAGACTAAATAGGATAAACGAAAAAGCTCAGCGGATAACTGAGCTTTTTTTATTTGCCATAATATAATTGGACGCTTGATAAATTACCTATATGCCCACGGGAAATTCTTTTTAGACATAAAAAAAAGGGCCAGCCTCTAGCCTGAACCCTTCTTTCGATTTGGGGGGAAAACAAACCTTAACGTTCTATTTCTTTATGAAGATATTTGTAAAATAATTTTTACCTTCTGCATCCTGTCTAACTGAAATACCAAAGTGAGTATATCCTCCTTCAATATTTTCTCTATGTCCCTTACTCTTTAACCATGCATTCACTACGGCTTCTGAGCTTCTATAACCGAAACCTACATTCTCTGCAACGGCTTTTGCCCCTACTCTATTCATTAATTTAGAAGCACGCAGAGAAAAGTTGTCATGGCTAACCACACCTTGATTGATCATGTGTTTGTTATGACCTTCAGATTCTACTGAAAGCTCTGCCATTGCTTTTAATTCATTTAGTCCTAACGCTGCTCTGTAAATATTAATTTCTTCCAGGATCTCTGCTTCGATAGCAGTATAATTATACACCACCCTTTCGGTTACCACCTGGTTATAAGGGGTTACTTCATCGTGAATACTTTCCTTCGAACATGATGTAAGAAAAACCGTACATAGAATTAAGGCGATTCCGGTTAGTTTGATATTTTTCATAAGTACGTTTATTAGATTGGGACAAGATAAATGTACATTAAATATCGACTAAAAGCACTACTAACACTAAATTAAGCTAATTTTAAGATAATTTTAACAAATTATGTAAGAAATTACGGTCTTATGTGTGTAAGCATATCGATTAAGTGCACTTAATCGATCGTTAAATAGAAGTCATTCAACGATTATTTCTTTTCCATCATCGGCTAAAATGATGTCAGAAAAGATTGGGGAGGCTTCAATTCGGAATTGTTCAATATCATTATACCTGGTGCTGTAGTGACCCAGGATAAGTTTTTCAACACCAGCCTCTTTAGCTATGGTCGCAGCCTGTTTAGCCGTGGAGTGTTTTGTAGGAAAGGCAAGTTCTGCCTGATCTTCCAGAAATGTAGATTCATGATAAAGAGCCGTAACCCCTTCTATTATGGGCACCAGGTCTGGATCAAAGACAGTATCACTGCAATAGGCGTAAGATTTTGGAGGTAATGGGTCTTCAGTTACCAGATGATTAGCAATCAATTTACCGTCTTCAGAGATGACATCTTTACCTTTTTTGAGACTGTTAAACAGGGTAAAATCAATATTATATTCTTCTGCTTTATCAATCAATAATTTCCGGTCACCCGGTTTCTCCCTGAATAAAAAGCCATTAGTATAAATACGATGCTTTAAAGGAATCGTGGTGACACTAACCTTAGAATTCTCATATATCAATTCTGGTGTTTTCGAAGTAAGTTCATGAAAGATCAATGGAAAACTGGTCCAGGAACTGGCTAATTTTAATTGAAGCGTAATAATTTCCTTAATTCCCCTGGGACCATAGATATGTAGCTCTGTATCCCGGTTAAGGAGCCTGAAAGTACTTACCAAGCCTATTAACCCATAAAAATGGTCACCGTGAAGATGAGATATAAAGATATGCTTGATACGGGAGAATTTGATCTTATTCCTGCGAAGCTGTACCTGAGTTCCTTCTCCACAATCTATAAGAAAGTGATTGTTCTGGATCTCCAGCACCTGCGCTGTTGGATTGGTAAAACTTCGGGGGGTGGCTGCATAGCAACCAAGAATATTGATCTTCATTCGCTCCGGGTTATTGGTTTACTCGGGATGCATTTCAATCTAAAATCCAAGATCCCTCTGAATCTCATCCATCTGAATCATATCTTCAGCTTCCTGAAGTGTAGGAACCACCACCAGTTCATCTGGAAGTTCGTCTATTCCTACAGAATCATTAACCAGCACAAAACTCTTATTTGCAGTTCTGTGTACATTAGATAGTTCCATAAAGGCCAGTAATTGTGAAGTTTCAAGGTCTTTAAATCTTCCCAGATCTACGACTACGTTCTCACTTTCGAAATCTGAATGATTCCTGGTAAGCGTTGAAGCAAAATCAGTTAAGGTATCCTCTTCATTGGAGATGATCAAAAAGTTCTCTTTCCTGGTAATATTCATATCTAATTTATAATAAGTTGTTCTAATTGAATGCTATACACCTGCCCTATTGTTTTATTTTGGATGCCAGGAGATAGATCACTGCCATTCTTATCGCAACTCCGTTTTGAACCTGGTCCAGGATAATTGCATGTTCTGAATCGGCTATATCACTGGTAATTTCCACCCCCCTGTTGATAGGCCCAGGATGCATGATCACGATTTCCTTGCTCAGACTTTCCAGTAATTTTTTATTAAGACCGAATTGTTTAACATATTCCCTGGTGCTTGGAAAATAGCTTATATCCATCCGTTCGTTCTGTACCCTTAGCATATTGGCAACATCACACCATTCCAAAGCTTTCCTTAGGTTGGTTTCCACTTCTACTCCTAAGGATTCTATATATTTTGGTAATAAAGTTTTAGGTCCGCAAACCTTAACCTGTGCTCCCTGCAACTTTAAAGCGAATATATTAGACAAAGCGACCCTGCTATGCAAAATATCTCCTACGATCACAACTTTCTTGCCTGCGACCTCTCCCAGCCTCTCTCTAATTGAATAGGAATCCAGTAATGCCTGCGTAGGATGTTCATGAGCACCATCACCGGCATTAATAATACTGGCATTTACATGTTTCGACAAAAAGATACCTGCTCCTGGATTGGGATGACGCATCACAACCATATCCACTTTCATGGATAATATATTGTTTACCGTATCTATTAAGGTCTCCCCTTTTTTTACAGATGAAGATGCTGCAGAGAAATTAATAACATCTGCACTAAGTCTTTTCTCGGCCAGTTCAAAAGAAAGCCTTGTCCTGGTGCTATTTTCAAAAAAGAGATTTGCTATGGTAATATCTCGCAGTGAAGGGACCTTTTTAATTGGCCGGTTGATCACTTCTTTAAAATGATCGGCAGTTTTAAAGATAAGATCGATATCTTCTGTCTGGAGATATTTAATTCCTAATAAGTGATTCACACTTAATTCACTACTCATTCCTTACCTATTTTGATATTAGATAAACGGTATCTTCCCCATCGTTCTCCTGCCAGCTTACCTTTACTTTTTCTTCATTAATAGCATCAACCTGCCTGCCATTGTAATCGGGTTGAATTGGCAAATGCCTGCTGAACCTTCGGTCTATAAGACTCAGAAGTTCAATTTCTTTAGGTCTTCCAAAAGACTGAATGGCCGTTAGAGCAGCACGAATACTCCTACCCGTGTACAATACATCGTCTATAAATACCACACATTTATCTTCCACGATAAAATCTATTCTGGTTTTGTTAGCTTCCAGGGGTTTATCACCCCGTCTAAAATCATCACGGTAAAAAGTGATGTCTAACTGGCCGGTTTTGATATGTTCCAGACCATATTCTTCTTTCAGGATCTTTTCTATTCTATTAGCAACATAAATACCTCGTGGTTGAATTCCCACAAGAACCGTATTCTTAAAATCTGTATGTTTTTCTACTAATTGACAAGCCAAGCGATGAAGAATGATGTTGAGTTGGTTGGAGTCTAATAGTACTTTCCGGCTCATAAGACTGTTTGTAGATTGCCACAAAAGTAACGTTTTTTTTGGATTGAAACATATTCCATTTGCGAACCTGAAGCAACACTAATTGGTGGGTGATTTTAAGTTTTTGTAAATTTAATATAACTCGATTAAATGAAAACATTGAATTCTTAATATCCTAGACATGTTCAGATCCAAAGAAATACGCTGGTTTTCCCGTAATGAGATGAAGTTTATAGAGGCCTGGTTCGAAAAGAACGGATATCTCTTTGAAAATACTGAAGCCCGGACAGATTATTACTTACCGCTTAGAGAAAAAGAAGATCTGGGTATAAAATTAAGAGAGAGCAATATTGAGATCAAACACCGTAAATCCAGGTCTGATGTCGTAGATTTAACTTCTACGGTACAGGGTTTTTATGAGAATTATGTGAAATGGAGCTTTTCATCAGCTGAAGGAGATATCCTGGTGCATGAAATTACTACCGAGGATAAATATGACTGGCTTGCAGTTAGGAAAGAACGCATTGGATTTAAGCTCACAGATGATGATGAAGGTAAGATCATTCGTGTAAGCCTCAATGATTTCCCCGATTATGGCTGCCAGATAGAATATACGAGAGTGCAGGTAAACGATGGACTTTGGTATACCTTTGCCCTGGAATGGTTTGGCGAAAGGGAATTAAAATTTGACTCTACGATCATTAAAAGGATTCTGGGTGAAGAACCCTTAAGTTCTAAGGATTCTATGGGCTATGCTGAATTTCTAAATACCTTATAAGTTAAGCCTGTTTTGGAAGAGTGATTAAACTATTTTATTTTTTTCAAAAAATCAAGAATTTCCTTTTCTACGCTTTTAATATCTTTTGATTTAATATCACTTCCTATAAAATGCGTACCCGGGTGTTTTAAGGAAATCAAAGATTTCAACGAATCTGGTGTTGAAATTAATTTGTAGGCATCTTCATAAACGCTGACTTCCACGTGCTGGTCTTCTTCAATAAAGTTTTTATGATAATAAAGGGTAAGCACAGGAATGTTTATTTTCCCGAAGGTCTCGGGTAACATAGTGGTTTCTACCAGTACCTGAAGATCTACCAGTGCCCTGGCTGGATAAATTGTATCCCAGTATTGCTGAGCTATTTCCTGTTCATGCTCAATTTTCTTATGCTCGCCAAATGAGATGAGTTTTGCAATTTCATATCCCCAGGGAGAATTCAGGACAAAGGTTCCTGGTTGATCGTCTTCCAGGTTGGGAGATAAGTTGATAAGGGCATGGATCTTATCAGGGTACATAGCTGCTAGCTTGAAAGCTAAGGTTCCGCCTGTAGAAGTACTCATGACGATTACTTTCTCTCCTATTAAATTTCCAATCACCAGAGCTTCCTGAGCAGATTTCCAGGCATTCGTCCCATTAAAATTGTTTAATGAAGCCGGGGGATTTAATCCGTGACCTGCCCATCTGGCCAAAAACAGATTCGCATTCAAGGAGTCTGCAGTATTTTTATTAACGGGATAGCCATCGCGATAACTTCCGGCAAAACCATGTAAGTAAACGATACTATATTCTGTTTTTTCTGGTTCGCCGTGCCAGATGATCCTCGCTTGGTTATCATCTCGCACAGGCAGAGAATCTTCTTTATTATTAATATAATCTTCCAGCTCGGTTAAAGCTGAAGGCAATTCGGGAAGATCTTTTTTATACACCGGCTTCTCAGGCACCGGTCCTAAAAAATAGGTCACTATCACCATTAGTAGAAAAATAATCAGCAACCAGTATCTTTTTTTCATGCACAATGATAAGAATAAATAGGTTTTACTTTGATTAATGAAATGTGAAAAACGGGATTTGTAAAGTACATAGCATAAAAAAACCCGCAGTAAAACTGCAGGTTTTTATTGTAGAAAATATATTAAACGATGAACAAACCAGCAATGGCATTAACTTCAGCCATGCTCAGCGGTTCATCAAAAGCTTCGGTGATCGCAGCTGTTCCTCCAAAATCATCAAAAAGCCCTTCTAACTCCACGCCGCCTTGTACAGTATTTGCCTCTCCTTCATAAACAGCGGCAATGGCTGTGCCCACGGAACCATTTCCAGTTATCCAGCCTTTTTCCCCACGCATTCTCCTTACCTGGGATGCGTGTCGAGCTTCTACTGAATGAATTTGCAAGGCATACTCCAATAATGTATTATCTATTGCAAGAGCACCTGCCTGTCCCTTATAGGCTCTCACGCCGGTGTCCTCGAAGCCTTGTGACAACAATAAAAAGGTATCATAACTTCCGAAGGTGTCTAACGCTCCACCTACAGTAAAATCAAAAGTTGGTTCTGGATTAGCGAGGCCGGCCAAAGCTGCTGCCAGGAAATTGACATGAGATTTTTCATGATCCAAGATCAATGCAAAAACATCCTTATCCTTATCTGGAATTAATCCATTAGTATCTAACCCAATTTGATAGAAATTTCGTTCTAAATACTCCAGGGTTAGAGCAAAGTTGAGTATATCTATCGGTGATGCCATTGCAGAAGCCGCAGGCATAGCCATTGTTGCTGCAGAAGTTTCTTTCCCGGTAGCTGCCAGTGCAAAAGGAATTGAGGCCAGGGCAGCCTGCTTACCAATCCTTTTTATTTTTTGAAAAGATTCTCTCCTGCTGGATTTCTCTTCCAAAGCCTCCTTACCGGAGATCTTATCTAATAGATCTATAAAATTCATAATTGTATTTTTTAAGTTAATGTATTAAGCCGTAGGAATATTATTAGTAATAAACCTTGTATTAAGGAAACCGGTATCTGATACAGCTGCAAGAATATCTCTTGGAGGTGTAGCCCGGTCATAAGCCAGACCAGAACCACCAATATCAGTTAATAATGTCGTACCGGGTGTATAATTTCCTGAAGCAAAATCCTGTGATCCAGGATTTATTAGATCTCTTATGGCTGAGGCGTGTCTTGCTTCTACAGAAACAATTTTACCCGCTAAAAGCAAAAATTCTGTGTTCTCAAGTAATTTACCTGCACCATTGTATGCCTGTACTCCTGTGTCCTCAAGCAATTGAGAAACGGCCAGTACATTAGACCTATTCGAAAAAGTAACTGCACTAAAATCAAATTCTAGATCGGGAGCTATTTCCCCGGGGTCAAAGAAAGAATTCAATGCTGTTTTAAAGAACTCTCTATGGATCACTTCGTGGTAATAAATATCAGTAAGGATCTGTTCTTCATCAGGCTCAACAGGAGTATAGGATAAACCAGTCTCGATTACCACCCTGGCATAAAATGCTGCTTCCAGTTGTTCCAGGATATAGGCATAATTTAATATCGCCCTATCTCCCTCTCCCAGGTTAAATACCCTTTTATTATTTACTCCATTAGCCCTGGCATCTGCCGTAACAAATTCTTCTCTTTCAGGTTCACAGGAAGTCAAGAATAAACTTGTTCCTACAAAGGCCAGCCCTCCGAGTTTCAAGAAGTTCCTTCTGGAATTTCCGGAGTTTGACTTTTCAGCCTCTGGCTATTCAACTTTAATAACCGGTCTTTTCATAATTAAATTTTTAATGGTTTTACGTATATTAATATATTAAATACTTACGAATCAGACACTTATACAGTTTTAAAAAGAATATTATTTAACATGAAATCATAAAGGATTTGCAGAAGGAATAGAAAAACCAGCTTATCACCCTGTTTGTTTTATTTCCACGAGATACTTTTCTTACACGATTTTTTAAAGATATTCAATCTGGGGCCTGTACATTTTCGCATTATCTTTTACCCCAATAATTGGATTTTAGATAGAATTAATCTTAATTGCATAGATTAAGGTCCCCAAGATCTTTATTAACCTACTTTACTTAAAATGAACAATGTTAAGGCGATGCTTTTCTCGGTTCTACGGGAAAATGCCACGGTATTTGAGTTTATACAGATCAAGGCTCAAGATGGCTTCCTGATAATAGATACCGATAATCCAGAGACACTTTGGATAAATCCAAAATTACGTTCTGTGCTGGGTCACGAAACCAGAGATTTTGAATGTGTAGAATCATCCTCAGATTTTCTAGAAGAAGAAATGATTGCACTGGTAAAAGATCTTAAAAATGGAAAATACCAGGTACATTTAAAGCATAAAAAAGGATTCAAACTATACCTGAAGAGTGAAATTCTAAAAACAAACCATGAGGACGCCTCACTGGTAATTTTTGGGTTTAACCGTACAGAACCATTACCCGAAGTTAAGATCAACCTATTGCGTAAGATCAATCGCTATAAGAAGATCATCGAAGGTACAGAACTGGGCACCTGGCAATGGAATATTCAAACTGGTGAAGTTATTTTTAGTGAAAAATGGGCCCAGGTACTGGGTTACGATCTAAAAGACCTGGAACCTACTTCTATAGACACCTGGGCGATGATAGCACATCCAGAGGACCACGACCTATGTAATATAGCCCTACAGGAGCATTTTTCAGGAATAACAGATTATTATCAAACCGATTCCAGGGTTAAACATAAAGCAGGGCACTGGGTATGGGTGAGGGATAAAGGTAAAGTGGTAAGCTGGACCAAAGATGGTGAACCTGAATGGATGACCGGCTTTCATGTAGATATCACAGAAGAGAAAAAAAGCCTTGGTATAAAAATGCTTTTTATAGATCAGGCCCCTACCGCAATTGCCATGTTCGATAAGAATATGAATTATATCGCCGCTTCCCAAAAATGGCGAACAGATTACCGGTTAAAGGAAGATATAATCGGGAAAAACCATTATCGCCTTTTCCCAAATATTTCTGAAGAATGGAAGGAGATACATCGCAAATGTCTGGGTGGTGAAATACACAGAAAGGATGAAGAATGTTTTTTTAGGGAAGATGGCACAGAGCAATGGATTAGCTGGGAAGTGAGACCCTGGTATACAGAGGATGATCAAATTGGCGGGTTGGTGATGCATACCGCCGATATCACGCAAGTGAAACTTGTGGAAAGGCAGACATACGAAAAGCAACAGCTTATGGAAACTGTCTTAGAAAGTATTGATGTTGGAATCGTAGCTTGTGATAAAGATGGTAAACTTACCTTATTTAATAGAGCTACTAAAGAATGGCATGGCCTTCCACCCCGCCCCATCCCCCAGGAACAATTATCAGATTATTATGGTTTATATAGTGTGGATGGTTCCAGACCATTAAAGCCTGAAGAGATCCCGCTATTAAAGGTTTTATATTCGGGAAACCTGGAAAATGAAGAGATCATGATCAAACCAAATACAGGTAATAATATAAAGGTCTCCATCAATGGCTCCAGATTTTATGACGAGAAGGGTGAAGTTGCTGGTGCCGTAATAGCAATGCACAATATTACAGAACGAAAAAAGGCTGAAGTTAAACTCAGAATTAGTGAGGAAACCTTCAGGGGTAGTTTCGAGCACGCCGCCATTGGTATGGCAGTACTTAATCCCGAAGGTAAATGGGTACAAGTGAATAACAGGGTTTGTGAGATCGTTGGTTATACCCCAAAAGAGTTATTAAATTTAACCTTCCAGGATATTACTCACCCTGATGATCTCTACCTGGATATTAAATTACTGGAAGAACTGGTAGCAGGTGAAAGGGAGTACTATCATATGGATAAGCGTTATTACCATAAAGACGGTCATATCGTTTATATTAACCTGGCTGTATCGATCGTAAGAAATGAAGATGGACAACCCTTATTCTTTGTCTCACAAATCACAGACATCACCCGCCAGAAAATAGCGGAAGAAAAGCTTACACGAACTCTAGGAGAACTGGAAGGTTTACTCGAGTCCAGTACCCAGGTTAGTATCATAGGGATAAAACCAGATGGATTAATAACGGTTTTTAATAAGGGTGCCGAAAACCTTCTGGGGTATTCGCGTGACGAAATGATTGGCAAACAAACTCCTGCGGTCATTCACTCCAAAAAGGAAATGAAACAAAGAAGTAAGGAGTATTTGAATAAATATGGAGAGAAAAAAGAAGGTGTAGAATTATTTAAATCTTTAGCTCATAACAATCAGTTCGATACCAGGGAATGGACCTATAAGCGAAAAAATGGTACCACCTTCCCCGTACAGTTAACCATTACAGAGATTAAAGATGGTCTTGAAGTGGTGGGATATCTTGGAGTCGCTACAGATATTAGTGACCTTAAGACCGCACAACGGGAATTATCCAGCATTATAGACCTAACCAACGACCAGAATAGTCGCTTAAAGAATTTTGCTCATATCGTGTCACATAATTTAAGATCGCATTCAGGAAATTTTGGAATGCTGCTGGACCTATACGTGGAAGATCATCCGGAGCAAAAAGAAGATCAGATCATAGAGATGCTTTTTAAAGCCTCTTCCAATCTAAAGGAAACTATAGATCATCTTAATGAAGTAACCGTAATAAACACCTCTGTAAGTGAAACTCTTATTAACGTGAATTTGCGCAATGAAATTGAAAAGGCGACCAATGCCGTGAATGCTTTGATTATTGAAGCAGAACTTGAAGTCATCAATTTGGTGCCGGCAGATCTGGAAATCATGGGAATTAGAGCTTACATGGAAAGTATTTTATTAAATTTCACCACCAACGCAATAAAATACAGGTCCTTAGAGCGAGCCAGTTTCATTAAATTTTCTATTCTTGAAAAGAAGAAGCATATTCAGCTTATTATCGAAGACAATGGTCTGGGAATAGATATAAAACGGCACAGGCAAAAGCTATTTGGAATGTATAAAACCTTCCACAATAATAAGGATTCAAGAGGAATAGGTCTGTTCATTACCAAAAATCAGATCGAAGCGATGGGTGGTAAGATCGAGGTTGACAGTATAGTAGATAAAGGAACTAAATTCACAATAACACTAAAGAAGAATGAAAAAAGTTGATATCGCCTGCATTATAGATGACGACCCAATATTTGTATTCGGGACCAAAAAGATCATGAAACTGGCAAATTTCTGCAATGGCTTTCTGGTATTCCATAATGGTGAGGAGGCCATTAATCACCTAAGGCCGATCATAGAATCTAATGGATCCAAAATCCCAGACGTAATTTTATTAGATCTAAATATGCCCGTAATGGATGGCTGGGAATTTCTGGATGAATTCATAAAAATTCCATGCCAGAAAAAAATCACCATTTTTATAGTTACCTCATCTATAGATCCGCAGGATATGGAGAGAGCGAGGGATTATGATAAGATCAATAATTACCTTATCAAGCCAATTAGCTCTGAGAAACTTCAGGACATCCTTGCCGAAAATATCTAGGATATTTACAGATGGTAATAAAAAAACCTCCTTAGTTTCCTAAGGAGGTTTTTACTTTATAAATATCGGGTTAGATTACTCTTTACCTTCCATTTTGTCTTTCAACGCCTGAAGATCGGCATTTACATCACCAATTGTGGTTTTGTCATTGTTTTGAGCTGCAGATTTCTTAGCTGCCTGCTTTACAATTTTTTGCTCTTCTTCTTTGTGAATTACCATGTGAGAAGCTACCACTCTCTTGAATTCTTTATTGAATTCAATGATCTGGAATTCTGCTTCTTCACCTTTCTTAAGTTTAGAACCGTCTTCTTTTTCAAGGTGTCTCTGCGGAATGAATGCAGTGATATCCTCGTTAAAGTCGATAGTTGCACCTTTGTCTACGATCTCAGTGATCGCGGCAGTGTGCTTGGTTCCAACTCCGTAATCTTTTTCATATTTATCCCAAGGATTATCCTCGATCTGCTTATGTCCAAGAGAAAGTTTTCTACCTTCTACATCTAATTCAAGAACTACAACTTCAAGCTCATCACCTACGTTAGTAAATTCTGATGGATGCTTGATCTTCTTAGTCCAGGAAAGATCTGAGATATAGATAAGCCCGTCGATTCCTTCTTCTAACTCAACGAATACTCCAAAGTTAGTGAAGTTACGAACGATACCTTTATGTCTAGATCCTACAGGATATTTAGAAGTAATATCAGTCCATGGATCCTGGGTCAATTGCTTGATACCAAGAGACATTTTTCTGTCTTCTCTATCCAAAGTAAGGATTTGAGCTTCTACCTCATCACCAACATTAACGAAATCCTGTGCAGAACGCAAGTGCGTGCTCCAAGACATTTCAGAAACGTGGATAAGACCTTCAACACCTTCAGCAACCTCGATAAACGCACCGTAATCTGCGATTACAACTACCTTACCTTTTACGTTGTCACCAACTTTAAGGTTCTCATCAAGAGCATCCCATGGGTGCTGGCTAAGTTGCTTAAGACCTAACTGAATTCTAGACTTAGATTCATCAAAGTCAAGGATTACCACGTTAAGTTTTTGATCTAGCTCAACGATCTCATTTGGATGGTTGATTCTTGACCAGCTAAGGTCTGTGATGTGAACAAGTCCGTCAACACCTCCAAGATCAACGAATACACCGTAAGAAGTAATGTTCTTAACAGTACCTTCAAGTACCTGACCTTTTTCAAGCTGCCCGATGATCTCTTTCTTCTGCTCTTCGATATCTGCTTCGATAAGTGCTTTGTGAGATACAACAACGTTTTTGAATTCATGGTTGATCTTAACAACTTTGAATTCCATGTTCTTACCAACGTAAGCATCGTAATCACGAATTGGCTTCACATCGATTTGCGATCCTGGAAGGAAAGCTTCGATACCAAATACGTCTACGATCATACCACCTTTGGTACGGCATTTAATGAAACCGTTAACAACAAGGCTCTCATCGTGAGCTTTGTTCACACGCTCCCAAGCCTTGATCACTCTCGCCTTACGGTGAGAAAGGATCAATTGTCCCGTAGCATCTTCACGAACGTCGATCAATACCTCAACCTCATCACCTTCTTTAAGGTCTGGGTTGTAACGAAATTCGTTAAGAGATATTACTCCTTCACTCTTTGCGTTGATATCGATAATTGCATCACGATCTGTAATATTAATTACTTTTCCTGTTACAACTTCGTCATCTAAGGTGTCAACGAAATTTTCTTCAACCAGCTTTTCAAATTCTTCCAGCTTCTCATCGTCGATAGGATCGATTCCTTCTTCGTAATTGTGCCAGTTAAATTCTTCCAGGAATTTTTCAGGATTGGTGTGCTGAGTTTCAGCTTCAGGTTGAGAATCGTTTGCGATCCCCGCTACTTCCTGTACTTCAAGATCCTGAGTTTCTTTGTTTGTGTTTTCTTCAGCCATTACTGACTATTAAATTTGTATTCTGAGTTTTTCCGGAAATCATTTCTGCAAAACAAAAACATCAGAAGTTGTTTATAAATTTGATTATCAAGCCCTTTTGGATCTCCGATCATTTGCCAAAAAGGAGTGCAAAAATACATAACTAAACAAAAATCCGCAACTAATATTGAAATTAATTGCGGATATACTTTTATGGGTGAAATTGTTAAGAATTCACCTCAGCGATCTTCTGCCTGGTCACCTTGAGTATTTTCTGAAACTGCTCTTCCTTACCCAGGTTAGAATTATCAAATTCCACAGCATCTTCAGCCTTTATCAAAGGGGAATCTTCGCGGGTGGAATCCATATAATCACGATCCTTTACATTTTTCAATACATCCTCGAATTCTATCTCATCTCCTCTATCTATTAACTCATCATATCGTCTCTGGGCACGCTGTTTTGTAGAGGCGGTCATAAAGATCTTTAGTTCAGCATCGGGAAAGACAACGGTACCTATATCGCGACCATCCATTACCACACCTTTATCCTTACCCATCTCCTGCTGTTGCCTTACCAACATCTTTCTAACCTGAGGGATTGCAGATACTTTGCTCACCTGTTGAGAAACTTCCAGATACCTTATCTCCTTTTCTACATTCTCACCATTTAAAAACATTTCCCCGTATCCCAGCTCCTCATTAAACTCAAAATGCAAGCTCACAAAAGGTAAATGACGAATAATTGCTTCTTCATTTATAGCATCATTAGACACAAAAACCTTTCTCATCATATAAAGCGTAACAGCCCTGTACATCGCCCCGGTGTCTACATATATATATCCTAATTCTTTTGCCAGACGCTTGGCCACGGTACTTTTACCCGTTGAAGAAAACCCGTCTATGGCAATGGTAATTTTTTTTTCCATTAATTTTAATTCTTATGCAAAGATAAATTTTTAAAAAAGCTAAACAGGCTAAACATAAAAAAAGCCCCTGTGCGGGGCTATTTTTTAAAGGGCTTTCGCATTCTTCACATTTTCGTCAGTGATCGCTATATCTATTACTTCACTCATCTCCTTTACATAATGGAAGGTAAGTCCTTTTACATATTCTTCCTTGATCTCTTCTATATCGCGCTTATTATCTTCGCATAGAATGATCTCTTTTATCCTGGCTCTCTTGGCGGCAAGGATCTTTTCTTTGATACCGCCAACAGGCAACACCTTACCACGAAGGGTGATCTCACCGGTCATGGCTATGCTTTTCCTTACCTTCTTTTGAGAGAACAGAGATACTAATGAGGTTAACATCGTAATCCCGGCGCTAGGACCATCCTTAGGGGTTGCACCTTCAGGAACGTGTATATGCACATTATATTGGTTAAATATCGAAGGGTCAATTCCAAGCTCTTCAGCATTCGCCTTGATATACTCCATGGCAATAGTAGCAGATTCTTTCATTACTTTACCAAGATTTCCGGTGATACTAAGGTTTCCTTTACCTTTGGAAAGGATGGATTCTATAAAAAGAATATCACCTCCAACACTGGTCCAGGCAAGCCCTGTAACAACTCCTGCTACATCATTGTTCTCATATTTATCACGTTCTAATTTTGGACTACCCAGGATCTCGATAATATCTTCATCGGTTACCTTGATATTGTATTCCTCCTCCATGGCAATATTCTTGGCTGCATACCGCACTACCTTGGCTATCTGTTTCTCCAGTGCACGAACACCAGACTCCCTGGTATATCCTTCAACGATCTTTTCCAGCTGTTTCTTCCCGATCTTAAGATGGTCTGAATTCAACCCGTGTTCCTCCAGTTGCTTTGGTAATAAATGTCTTTTCGCGATCTGTACCTTTTCCTCGATGGTATAACCGGTTACATTAATGATCTCCATACGATCTCTTAGCGCAGGTTGAATAGTACTTAAGGAATTACAGGTAGCAATGAACATAACCTTGGAAAGGTCAAATCCCATTTCCAGAAAGTTATCGTGAAATTCAGAGTTCTGCTCCGGGTCCAGTACTTCCAGTAATGCTGAAGAAGGATCTCCAGCATTACCCATACTCAATTTATCTATTTCGTCCAGTACAAAAACCGGGTTGCTGGTTCCAGCTTTTTTAAGGCTCTGAATGATTCTTCCAGGCATTGCACCTATATAAGTCTTTCTGTGACCTCTTATTTCAGCCTCATCACGCAGTCCTCCCAGCGAAATTCTAACATACTCCCTGCCTAAGGCCTCGGCAACAGATCTACCTAAAGAGGTCTTACCTACTCCAGGAGGTCCATAAAGACAAAGAATAGGAGATTTCATATCATTTCTCAACTTTAAAACAGCGAGATATTCTATGATCCTTCTTTTTACATCATCCAGCCCGTAGTGATCACGATCCAGGATTCTTTTTGCTCTCTTAAGATCAAATTTATCTTTACTAAACTCGTTCCATGGAAGATCAAGGAACAGGTCCAGGTAATTTCGTTGTATAGAATACTCCGCAACCTGAGGATTCATCCGCTGCATTTTTGAAAGTTCCTTTTCAAAATGATTCTGAACATCCTCGCCCCATTTTTTTGATTGCGCACGCTCCCGCATTTCTACAAGTTCTCCTTCATGAGATACGCCACCTAGTTCTTCCTGAATAGTTTTCATTTGCTGGTGCAGGAAATATTCACGCTGCTGCTGGCTCATATCGCTTTGTACCTTGCTCTGAATATCGTTTTTGAGTTCCAGTTTCTGGTTCTCTGTATTCATATGCTTCAAGGTTGCCAGGGCACGCTCCATCAGGTCGTTCATCTCCAGCAATTTCTGCTTCTCCTCTACACTAAGATTCATGTTGGAAGAAACGAAATTGATAAGGAAGGAATCGCTTTCAATATTTTTTATCGCAAAAGATGCTTCTGAAGGTATATTGGGACTGCTTTTAATAATCTGTAAAGCCAGGTCCTTAATGGATTCAATGATCGCAGAAAACTCTACATTTCCTTTTTCCGGACGGTTATCCGGGATCTCAGCAACCGTAGCATTCATATAAGGCTCTTCGGTCACCAACTGGGTGATCTGGAACCGCTTTTTACCCTGAATAATAACAGTAGTATTGCCATCGGGCATTTTTAGAACTCTCAGGATCCGGGCCACCACGCCAACCTTATTGATATCTTTAGAAGTAGGATTTTCAACCTCCTCATCTATTTGAGAAACAACCCCTATGATTTTACTACCATTATTCGCTTCATTGATGAGTTTAATAGAGGCATCACGACCGGCAGTTATAGGAATAACCACGCCCGGGAATAATACTGTATTCCTTAACGGCAGTATAGGTAGAGTTTCGGGCAGATTCTCTTTATTTATTTCCTCTTCATCTTCAGGAGTCATCAAAGGGATCAATTCTGCATCTTCGTTAATTCCCTGCAGTGACAAACTGTCAATATTACCAAACTTTGTTTTCGCCATAATTATATTTAAGTCAAACTGTCATCAAAACTAAGGTTTACTAATTTTGAGAAGTTATTTAAAAGCCCTGATAAATAAGACTTTCAGATTTATTCTAGATTTTCTATTTCAATTATTCAATTCCTATGCCACGCTTTGCGTAATTTATTTTTTCAAAAGTGTAACATTCAAAATACTTCC
>JBFGDP010000016.1:0-16925 GCA_041580575.1 Christiangramia sp. | reverse complement strand
TTTTGGATTCCTTTGCCCATATAGTTCTTCAGGGAATCACTGGCATGATCATTATCTGCTAATCCTCCCAGTACGGTTCCAATATGCATGGTAGGGGTTACACTTACCTGTTCCTTCGCAATTTTCGTGTATACTTCCTGAGCCAGATCTTTATCAAAAGTGTTAATTAGTTGAGGCATCATCCCATAACCAAGATCTGTCTGGGAAAGGCTGTCTGCCAGGGGAGAAACTGCCTTTACGATATAGTACATATGTTCCACGCCGTCCAAACCAAGATCGATCGCTTTAATAAGGTCTGCGCTCAGGGGAACATGACTGGTTGTTCTAAGTTTCTTTATTTCGGCTTGCTGTAATATTTCATAAAAGGTATTGGCGTCCAGGCTGCCATCATAGATCTTCACGAAATCAACCTTTATATTTTCCAGCGAATCCAGGGCAAATCGTACCTCTTCAGAATTTGTTATCGAAATACTCCCATCCCAGGCAGGATTCTTACCATCCAGCTTTGGGCCGGAAGAGAATATTTCAGGGCCGTCAATGACGTTTTGTGCAATATCATTTTTCCAATTCATGACGACAGGAGTAATATCACCGCCCGCATCTCTCACCGTGGTGATCCCAAAGGCCAAAAACAACTTTAGAAATCTTTTGTTCTCATTTATGAGACTATCGCCGCCCCTAAAGTGTACATGCATATCCCAAAGTCCCGGCATGGCATACCTGTTCTCTGCGTTCACTGTATCTCGGGAACTATAATCTCCTATCCCTTCCATATGCTGAACCAACCGAATGGTGTCACTCTGGATTGCTATAAATTGGTCTGGAATGATAGAGTCGTTCTCAATATCTATAATACTTACATTCGTGATCAATAGATCGAAGGTTTTTTTCTCAGATCTGTCACAACCGGACAAAACCAGAAAAAAAATAAAAAGCAATAAAAGGTGTCTCATCATTCATTTTTTTAAGCTGGATAATATTTAAATATAGCATTTTTAAGCAGGCCTTTATTTCTTACCATCAATCGGGAATGCTTCAAATTTTTGGTGATATACGTGCATTCTTGGATGCTTTCTTTATTTTTAGGCAAATTTTTAGAAGAATGAAGAAATTACTCGGATTATTATTTTTCAGCATTTTAATATCAGGTTGTGAATCTGGGAAAGAGCAGGCTGATTTACTTGTTTTTAATGCGAATATTTATACAGTAGACGACCAGTTTTCTACGGCAGAAGCCTTCGTCGTTAAAGACGGTAAATTTCTTAAAATTGGTCCTGTTGAGACACTGAGAGAGAAGTATGATTTCACCAAAGAGATCAATGCCGAAGGACACGCCGTTTACCCAGGTCTTATAGATGCTCATGCTCACTTTTATGGGTTGGGAATGCAGCAGCAGCGGGTAGACCTTACCGGCACTAAAAGTTTTAATGAGGTAGTTGAACGGATTGTGGAGTTTCAGAGCGAAAATAAGGTTGCCTTTATTTCCGGGCGAGGCTGGGATCAGAATGATTGGGAAGTAAAAGAATTTCCTGTAAAAGATACCTTAGATAAATTATTTCCAGAGACACCGGTAGCGGTTACGAGGATAGACGGTCATGCCATGTTAGTAAACCAGGCCGCTTTGGACAAAGCCAATATTACTACTAAAACTGAATTTTCAGGGGGCGATATTGAGCAAAAAAATGGTAAGCTTACCGGGATACTCATAGACAATCCTATGATGCTCATTGAAACGATCACAGATAATGTTGACAGGAATACTCAAATAAGTGCGCTGCTGGATGCACAGGAGATTTCAGTGAGTTATGGTCTTACTACTGTAGATGATGCCGGACTGGATAAATCGGTTATAGATTTGATAGACAGTTTAAATAGATCTGGAGACCTTAAAATAAGGTTATATGCCATGCTTAGCAATAACAAGGAAAACCTGGATCATTATCTGGAAAAAGGCCCTTATAAAACCGATAGGTTAAATGTAAGATCAGTAAAATTCTATGGTGATGGAGCTCTTGGTTCAAGAGGTGCTGCGCTGAAGCAAGAATACTCAGACAGGCCAGATCATTTTGGTGCTTTACTTTCTCCAGTTTCAGAATTTAAAAAAACGGCTGCGCGAATCGCAAGATCTGAATTTCAGATGAATACCCACGCCATAGGTGATTCTGCGAATTACCTGGTCCTTAAAACCTACGATTCTCTTCTGGCTGAAAGCACTGACAAAAGATGGCGCGTAGAACACTCACAGGTGATAGCTGAAGATGATTTTAAATATTTCAGTAAGAATATTATCCCTTCGGTACAACCCACACACGCCACCAGCGATATGTACTGGGCACAAGATAGACTAGGGGAAGACCGGATCCAGGGAGCCTATGCCTATAAAAAATTGCTGGAACAGGCAGGCCTGGTAGCTTTGGGTACCGATTTTCCGGTAGAACAGGTGAATCCTTTTTTAACATTCTATGCGGCCGTAGACAGGCAGGATACAAATAATTATCCCGAAGAAGGTTTTATAAAAAAAGAGGCTCTAAGCCGGGAAGAAACATTGAAAGGCATGACCATCTGGGCTGCATATTCTAATTTCGAAGAAGATGAAAAGGGGAGTATAGAGCCCGGTAAATTTGCCGATTTTGTGATCCTGGATCGCGACATCATGGAGGTAGATATAGACAGTGTTCCCTCAACAAAAGTTATTGCAACTTATATTAACGGTGAAAAGGTATATGGCGATAAATAACCAGGAATTATAAAAGCTTTTCGGCTAATTATGACAATTAAGGTATCTTTGCACCTATTCAAAAAAATAATAAAATGAACGACGGATTATATGCTAAATTCCATACTTCTAAAGGAGAGATCCTGGTTGAGCTGGAATATGAAAAAACGCCGGGAACTGTAGGAAACTTTGTTGGCCTGGCAGAAGGAAAAATTGAAAATGACCCAAAAGATAAGGGAGAACCATATTACGACGGATTGAAATTTCACAGGGTGATACCAGATTTTATGATCCAGGGTGGAGATCCACAGGGAACCGGAGCCGGAGGTCCTGGATATAATTTTGATGATGAGATCCATCCTGAGCTTAAGCATGATGCCCCTGGAAAATTATCCATGGCTAATGCCGGTCCCGGTACCAATGGTAGTCAGTTCTTTATCACTCATGTAGAGACCCCCTGGTTAGACGGAAAACATACTGTTTTTGGGAATGTAGTAGAAGGTCAGGAAGTGGTAGATAAGATCCAGCAGGGAGATAAGATCGAAAGGCTGGAAATCATACGTGAAGGTAGTGAGGCTGAAAACTTTGATGCTGTAGATGCTTTTGAGTCTTTTAATAGCGAAAAAGCCAAGAGGGAAGAGGAAGAAAAGAAAAAAGCAGAAGCAGAATTAGATAAACTTGCGGCCGGTTTTGAAAGAACAGAAAGCGGACTTCGATACCAGATCATCAATAAAGGTGATGGTAAGCAGGCCGAAAAGGGTAAAAATGTTTCAGTTCACTATAAAGGTCAGCTTGCAGATGGAACGGTTTTCGATTCTTCTTATAAAAGAAATAAACCTCTTGAATTCCCGGTGGGTGTAGGCCACGTGATTCCAGGATGGGATGAAGGGATACAGTTATTACAGGTTGGAGATAAGGCAAGAATGGTTATTCCATCTCACCTGGCATATGGAGAAAGAGGTGCCGGCGGAGTAATTCCTCCAAACGCTGTCCTTATTTTTGATGTGGAACTGATGGATGTAAAGTAGTAACCTATCAGATTGTATTGTAGTACCTTGCAGTTATAATATAATGATAAAGCGCGCTGAAATCTCAGCGCGTTTTTTTATTTTTAGATATGACTTCAGAAGAATTAGAAGAGCTAAGATATCCAATAGGAAAGTTCGAAAGACCTGAAAAGATCACTTCAGTTCTTATTCAGCGTTGGATCGATGATATTAGCGAACTGCCCAGGGATCTTAGTGAAAAAGTGAATACACTGTCTAAAGAACAGCTAGATACACCCTACCGTCCCGAGGGCTGGACATTAAAACAATTGATCCACCATATTGCCGACAGCCATATGAATGCGTTATTACGATTTAAATGGGCTTTGACCGAAGAAGAACCCACAATTAAGGCGTATAATGAAAAAGCCTTTGCAGAGTTATATGACTCTAAACTGGCTCCGGTAGAAATATCATTGCAATTTATTAGCGCACTACATGGTAAATGGGTGATCTTATTGGAAAACATGAGTACTACAGATTTTGAAAAAACCTTTGTGCATCCTGAAACCGGCAAAAGATATAACTTAAAAGAAATGCTGGGTCACTACTCCTGGCATGGAAAACACCACCTGGCGCATCTGCACAATTTACTGGAATTAAAAGGCTGGCTCCCACACGCTACATCGTAAACCTGTAATTAACGTTTCAATTCAGGTTGCCTGGTCATTCTCAAATAAGGTCTTACTTCCCGGTAACCATCCGGGAACATCTTATCTGCTTCCTCATTGCTTACAGACGGGCTTATCACTACATCCTCGCCATGCTTCCAGTTGGCCGGTGTAGCCACTTTGTTATACATGGTTAATTGCAGGGAATCTATGACCCTGAGTAATTCATCAAAATTTCTACCCGTGCTAGCAGGATAGGTAAGGGTCATTTTAATACTTTTATCGGGTGCGATCACAAATACAGAACGAACGGTTTGAGTATCATCTGCATTAGGGTGGATCATCCCGTAGAGGTCAGACACCTTTCTGTCTTCATCTGCGATAATAGGAAAATTAACGGTCGTATTTTGAGTGTCATTGATGTCTTTAATCCATCCTTCATGGGACTTTAATCCATCAACACTAAGGGCCATCACCTTAACATTGCGTTTCTCAAATTCAGCTTTATAATTCGCAACGGTGCCCAGCTCTGTGGTGCATACAGGGGTGTAATCTGCAGGATGTGAAAATAGAATTCCCCAACTGTCTCCCAGATAATCGTAAAAATTAATTTTGCCTTCAGAAGTTTCTGCGTCAAAATTGGGAGCTTTATCTCCAAGTTTTAAATCACTCATAATTGAATATTTAAAGATTAAAAAAACCGGGAGGTAAAATTGAAATTAAATTTAGTGAAATAATGGCTGGAATTAAAGATTCTATTGTGAAATCATTCCTTCCATTTAATGTTGCATCCCACGCTCGGTTTTTGAGCATCAGATACTTTTCGATTGTTTAAAACTGCGTCCATGGCTTCTCTAAGATCTCTTCCATTGGGATGAATGCCATTTCCCGGACGACTATCGTCTAATTGCCCGTGATAGATTAGTTTTAGATCTGCATCAAAAAGGTAAAAATCTGGAGTGCAGGCCGCATTATAGGCCCTGGCGATCTCCTGGGTGCCATCGTAAAGATACGGGAAAGAATACTGGTGTTTCGCAGCGTGTTCTTTCATATTTTCAGGACTATCCTGGGGATATTTTTTAACGTCGTTGCTCATAATACCAGCAAATCCAAAACCAAGTTGGCGGTATTCATTGGCTATATGTACTATCTCTTCATTCACGTGTTTTACAAAAGGACAGTGATTGCAAATAAACATGATGACAGTCCCTTTTTCTCCTTTTATTTCCTGAAGTGTGATAAGGTGGTCTGTAATGGTATCCATCAATTTAAAACTTGGAGCGGGGGTTCCTAAAGAAATGTTGTTAGAAGGGGTGAGCGACATCTTTTTCTTTAAAATTAATTATTAATGCTGAATATTGGCTAATTTCATGTTTTTAAAATTAAAATATGAAAGGGATCGAGTGGAAGGATTTCGAGAAGGTTGAAATGAGAATAGGAACCATAATTTCGGCTGAGGAATTTCCGGAAGCAAAAAATCCGGCTTTTAAATTACTTATCGATTTTGGGACTGAGGTCGGTGAAAAGAGATCTTCTGCTCAAATTACCCGAAGATATACCAAGGAAGAATTGCCGGGAAGGCAAATTGTTGCCGTGGTCAATTTTCCCATAAAAAGAATCGCCGGGTTTAACAGTGAATGCCTGGTCCTGGGAGTGCTGGGGGAGAACAAGGATGTAGTGCTGCTTTCGCCAGATCAAAAAATGCCTAATGGGTCTTTAATAGGTTAGGTCGATATTTCAGTCTGGTGATAAATATTATACCCGGATAATCGTGGGGTTTAGTTATAAATGATTCAAAGTGAATACTAAGCAATAAAAAAGTCCGGATAAGATTCCGGACTTTTTTAGATTTAGATTACTTCAGGATCTTGTAATTTACAAGTCCCTTATCACAATCCATTTACATTTCTTCCCCAAAAAATATAGCGTTCATTAATAGTTTATTGGTGCCATACCAAAAAGCTCTGAAATTAGTATTGTCTGTGAAAAGTATCACATCCCCGCGGCCCAGGCTTTTATGTTTAAATGGAACGGTGTTCGCAATTGAGTCCAGGTTGGGTTTGCTTATATATCCACTAAGCAAAGGCTTATCACTATACCTAATGGGGTTATTATAACTTTGTTCGTCGGCCTCGATAAAAATGGTCGTATTTCTAAAGATAGCGATCTTAGGGTCTTCATAACCAAAGGCAATGGGATGTGTCCTATCCAGTTCAACTTCAAATATAGCTCCACCAATTCCCTGGGCCCCTCTAAAATCTCCACGATCTCCAAAACTTATATTTTTGGCGACCAAATCATTCTTTTTTATCTCAAAACCTATAAAATCATTTTTCTTTAGCAGGTTAACTGCACTGCGATATGCAATTATCGTCCCACCTTCCCTGGTCCAATCCTTCAATTTTGAAATATGTTTGTTGTCCAGGCTGTTACCTGCAGAAGGTAAAATTATATCTGTATACTTTCTTAGATCGGCGCTATGCAGATCCTTGATGTCCAGTTTTGTGATCTTCATATCATAACGTTGATCGAATAGATGCCAGATTTCTCCGGCATCATAGGGTGAAATAGATTCCCCTACGATCAAAGCTACCTTTTGGGGCTTTAGACCTCTAAATTGATTGCTTCCCAAATTGATACCCCTGGTCATCCCGGTTTGTATGGCAGAAATTTCAACTCCTGTTTCCAGGGATAACTTTTTCAAAAATTCAAAAAGCGCCTTCGGTTTGAGATTCTGGTTTTGTATCGGGATCATTATCGTACCGTAACCAAATTCTTTCCCGGAGATCTTGAACCTATCCATTGCCACCTTGGCTAATAATCCATTCTCAAGGACCTTATTTAGAGCATTAGGAGCCATATAATTGTTCCAGTTGAGGAGATAGGCATAGTCACTTTCTTCAGGTAAAGGTGGAGTAGGCATTTGCAAAGCCTCTATTTTTTCACCTGCGTTTTTCATTGAAGCATCCTCTGTGAAATCTACGTTGAAAGCCAGGGGAAATGTCCAGGCCGAAATATCATAAAAGAGACTGTCTCTAAATGCTGTCCTGGTTTCAAACATTGCTTTAATGAGTTTGTACTGGCGTTGTTTTTTAGGGACCAAGTAAGAGGCACCTTTTTCGAAATGCTCCCCGTTAGAATTAAAATCACTTCCCACGGTGTATAAATCTATTTTATGTCTTTTTAATACCTCGGCGAGTTTGTAAGCGCTTATAGGATCGCTTTTGCTACCAAAAGCGAAGGCGCCGGCGGGGGCTGTATTCCTGGCTTCATTATAGAAATCACGTTGGTAGTTAAGCAGGTCCTTGCGCATCTTCTGTGATGCTTCCAGGGTAGAAAGCGCGGCAGTGAACTGATTTCTAATGGTGAAAGGGAAGGTGAGCAAACCGTTTTCAGTTTCCTGGGCATGCCCTCTGGAGCTTCCCTGCTCGAATAAAATTCCCACGCTTCCATTAATATCAGGAAATGTGGAGCCTTTCCCGTAATAGAAATCATCATAGTTCTCTTCAGTATAATACAAAGAACCAATCTCATCCAGGGCACTGGCATGATAGGTGCCAATCTCCCTGGTTAGGTCCTGATTAAGCTGGGGGGTTAATGGATGTGTTCGTGAGGGAATTCCGGGTTGGAAGAAAAATGTGGAATTCGAGCCCATTTCGTGATGATCTGTTAAGATATTCGGGTACCAGTTATGAAAAGTCGCTATCCTGGCCTGTGATTCTGGTAACTGTACCGGCAGCCAGTCACGGTTCATGTCGAACCAGTAATGGTTAGTTCTCCCACCCGGCCAAATTTCACTGTACTCCCGGTCCTGGGGATCGGGATTTATATTTTTACTTTTATTAGTATTAGCCCAGTAGGCGAAACGCTGTAAACCGTCTGGATTAAACGATGGATCCAGTAATATAACTGTTTTATCAAGCATCTTATCTATCTTTTCTCCCTGGGCAGCTGCCAGGTAATAAGCATACAGCAATGCCGCATTAGAGCCGCTTGGCTCGTTGCCATGTATAGAAAAACCCTGATTCAGTACAACAGGCATAGTTTCTACATCAAGGATATCAGAATTTTCTTCTACCAGGGCAACATGTTGTTTTCTAATCTCTTCAATGTTGGCAAGGTTTTTTTCAGAAGAGATCGTTAATAGAATTAGTGGTCTCCCCTCATAGGTATATCCTCTGTTTTCGATCATGATCCTTGGGGAAATATCGGCAAGTTTGTGCATATACATAAGCAGCCTGTCATGGCTAACGTGCCATTCTCCCGGAATAAAACCAATCACATCCTGGGGTAAAGGGATCGACGTATCATAGGAAACGTCTGTGGGCAGGTAATATTCTAAAGAGAGATCTTTATTTTGTGCGGTTGAAAATACATATAGAAAGAAAAAAAGAGTACTGAATATATATCGCATAGTCCTATTTAATTTGATTGCCTAAGATAAAAAAAACCGTCCTTTTTGGGGACGGTTTAGTATAGCTGGTCAATTTGTTTATATATCGTCGAAACTTACATCGGTAAATTTCTCTGCAGTCGATGTTTCCTGAGATGCCCCGGTACCATCTTCGTCATATTCTTTTTTGAAATCTTTTTGATGACGTTCGCTAATTACTTCTTCACCCTTTTCGTTGATGATGTAATTGGTCATTTCTTCAAGGATCTCTCTAAAACCATCAAAATCTTCTTTATAAAGGTAGATCTTGTGTTTCTTGTAGTAGAAAGAACCGTCATCATTCGTAAACTTTTTACTTTCGGTTATGGTAAGGTAATAATCATCAGCCCGGGTAGACCTTACATCAAAAAAGTAAGTTCTTCTTCCCGCTCTTAAAACTTTAGAGAATATTTCTTCTTTCTCCATCATTCCCTTGTCGCTCATATAAATAGATTCTTTAATGGTTTATTGTTGTCGAGTCCAAAAATCTAAAAATTTTTAACATCTAACAAAAAATTTTCACATTTCTTTTTCATTTAGCTGTTTTGCATACAGTTCTTTGTAATATCCTTTGGTATTCATCAACTCATCATGGGTGCCTTCCTGTACAATTTGCCCATCTTCAAGAATTATGATCTTATCGGCATTTTTAGCTGAAGAAATTCGGTGACTTACGATAATGGTGGTTTTATCTTTAGTGATCGCAAACAGGTTATTCAAGATCTCCTCTTCGGTTTCTGTGTCCACGGCAGAAAGACAGTCATCAAATAAAAGGATCTCCGGGTCATGAATGATCGCCCTGGCTATCGAGACTCTTTGCTTTTGTCCACCCGACAGGGTGATTCCTCTTTCGCCAAGTATGGTATCATAGCCTTTGCTGAAACCTGAAATGTTTTTATGTACCGAAGCATTTTTAGCTGCCTTGATGATCTCCTCTTCTGTAGCTTCGGTCTTGCCAAATTTTATGTTGTTCCTAATGCTGTCGCTAAATAAAAAGGCATCCTGGGGAACGTAGCCTATACTTTCTCTCAGACTTTCCAGGTTAAGTTCATCAATTTTGCGACCGTCTATTAGTATTTCACCCGCATCTATATCATACAGCCTGCCAATAAGCTCCAGGATAGTTGATTTTCCAGAACCAGTTTTTCCGATAATAGCCAGTGTCTCTCCCTTTTTTACCTTGAAGGAGACGTTTTTAAGTGCCGTAATGTTCGTGTCATCATATGTGAAGCTTACATTTTTGAATTCTATGCTTCCGTTAATAGAATCGGGCTCAGACTTTGGATTGGTTATCTCAGGTTTTTCACTTAGAAATTCGTTGATCCTTTCCTGGGAAGCTTCTGCCTGCTGTACCAAAGAAGTTACCCAGCCAATAGAAGCGACCGGCCAGGTGAGCATATTTACATACAAAATGAACTCAACAAGCACATCGATATTTTCTATCTGTCCCGAAATGATCTGTTTACCGCCGAAATAAATAACTATAATATTACTTATCCCGATAAGCAGGATCATAAGGGGAAAGAAAAATGCCTGCACTTTGACCAGGTCGATATTCTTATCCCGGCTTCCATTGGAGAGTTCGGTGAAATTAGTATTTGTTTGAGGTTCGATCCCATAGGATTTGATTACCGCGATCCCACTAAAACTTTCCTGTGTGAAAGTGTTGAGTTTAGAAAGATATTGTTGCACTACTGTACTGCGCTGATGTATGGCAACACTAAGTTTATAGATGGAAAACGCCAGTATCGGTAGCGGTACCACGGTATAGAGTGTAAGTTCGGGAGCGGCCTGTATCATAAAGATTAATACAACTACCGTAGATGTAAAAGTAGTTACACTGTACATAATGGCTGGGCCCAGGTAAAGTCTCACTTTCGATACATCTTCACTTATCCTGTTCATGAGATCTCCGGTACGGTTTTTTTTGTAAAAATTAAGCGAAAGATCCTGGTAATGTTGAAAAACCTCGTTTTTAAGGTCGTATTCCATATGCCGGGAAACCACAATAAAGGTTTGCCTCATAAGGAAAGTAAGGAAAGCGGCAATCAGGGTGGTGCCAATTATAAGCATGATATTATAAGCCAACTCACTTTTTACCGTCGCAATATCGGTTACTTTGCCATTGATGTATTTCTCAATAATGATGGTACTCTTTCCAATTAGGGGGATATAATAAATAGCGAAGATCCTGGCTGCGATCGTGATCACTAAACCAATGAGCAATTTCCACTTGTATTTAAAGAAATATTTATTGAGATGCTGAAGATTCTTCATGCAGAGTTATTTGGTATTATTGAGGATAATGTAATTTAACACGTTTTAAATCCTTGTTTTTTAAAATATTATTATTTTCGCAATGGATTTATGATCAAATTCAAAATCTGAAAAATTAAAAAATCAACAAATATGCAAGTTGACGTTCTAAATGCAAAGGAACTTAAAAAATCTGCCCCGGTCTTCGGGCAGGTGTCGTTTGACGATCATGAACAAATCGTTTTTTGCAACGACAAAGATACAGGTTTAAAGGCAATTATTGGTATTCATAATACTGTTTTAGGGCCTGCTTTAGGCGGTACCAGAATGTGGAATTATACCAGTGAATGGGAGGCAGTAAACGATGTTTTACGACTATCCCGAGGGATGACTTTTAAGAGTGCGATCACAGGCTTGAACCTTGGTGGAGGTAAAGCGGTGATCATTGGAGATGCCAAGAAGGATAAGACTCCCGAGCTTATGAGAAGATTCGGTGAATTTGTACACTCTTTGGGTGGTAAATATATCACGGCAGAAGATGTGGGGATGGAAACAGCAGATATGGATACAGTTAGGGAAGTGACTCCTTATGTAACCGGAATTTCTGAATCTAAAGGTGGGGCAGGAAACCCTTCGCCAATTACCGCTTACGGTGTTTTTATGGGGTTAAAAGCCTCGGCCAGATTCAAATATGGTTCAGACGACCTGGAAGGTAAAAAGATCCTGGTTCAGGGTATAGGTCATGTAGGTGAAACACTTGTTGAATATCTAACCGGTGATGGCGCAGAAGTATTTATTGCAGATATTAATGAAGAACGTCTTAAAGAAGTAAGTAAAAAATATGGTGCTCATATTTTTACCGATAGAGATATTTATTCTGCAGATGTTGATATTTATGCTCCATGTGCCTTAGGTGCTACCATTAATGATGATACCATCGAAAGACTTAAAGTAGATATCATCGCCGGTGCTGCCAATAATCAATTGGCAGACGAAGTTTCGCACGGAGAAATTCTTCAGAAAAAAGGCATTGTTTATGCACCAGATTTTTTAATCAACGCAGGTGGGATCATTAATGTGTATGCCGAGCTTGAAAATTATGACAAGCAGGAGATTATGCGTAAAACTGAAAATATTTATAACACGACCCTTAGAATCCTGGAAAAGGCCGCTAAGGATGATATTACTACTCATTTTGCTGCCCTGCAAATTGCAAAGCAGAGAATTGAGGACAGAAAAAATCAGAATTTAAATTAGTCAGTTCTAATTTATTGATATTTTTGCAGGGCGAAAGTGAAATGCTTTCGCCCTTTCTAATTTCTAAAAGTTCTTTTACAATTATGTTGACGAGAAGACATATCAGGGTTAAAGTAATGCAATCGCTTTATGCCTTTAGCCAAAGCCAGAATGATAACCTTGCTACCGAAGAGAAATTCCTGCTAAAAAGTATGCAGGAAATGTATGACCTGTATCTGCTTCAAATTAGTCTTATTACTGAGTTACGAGAACATGCAGAATCCTACCTGGAGATATCACAACAAAAACATTTAGCTACCAGCGAAGAAAAAGATCCCAACCGCAAATTTGTGGATAATAAGATCTTCCAGATCCTTAACGAGAATGAGAGCATCCAGGAAGCCCTGGAAAAACATAAGATCAATCACTGGAAACAGGATGATGAATATGTGGCTATTATCTGGAACGAGGTAAGAAATAGTGAAGCTTACCGGGAATATATGGAAACCAGGGAGAGTAGCTTTAAAGAAGATAAGGATTTCATTATTCAAATCTTTAAAGAGATCATTGCTCCAAATGACAAGCTTTATGAATATCTGGAGGATAAAAAACTTACCTGGCTGGACGACCTGCCACTGGTAAATACGGCCATCCTTAAGTTCTTACAGAAATTAAAGGAATCTACCGGAAGAGAGAAAAGGATCACTCAGCTTTTCAAGAATGAGGAGGATAAAGAATTCGCGATCAAGTTGTTCAGAAAAACATATCTCAATGATGATGACCTGGCTGAAGAGATGCTTGGAAAGACACCAAACTGGGATAAAGACAGGATCGCTGAAGTAGATATGGTTCTTATCAAAATGGCCATTTGTGAATTCCTGAAATTTACGAGTATCCCGGTTAAAGTAACGATCAACGAATACCTGGAGATCGCTAAGGAATACAGTACTCCCAAGAGTAGTATTTTTATTAATGGGGTATTAGATAAACTATCTAAAGAATATCAAACTGAAGACAAACTAAATAAAACCGGAAGGGGTCTTATGTAGTAAAGATTTTTTATTAATTTTATCAATTAGAAATTTAACAAAAAAACTTCACCATGAAAAAAACAATTTTAATGTTTGCAGCAGTAGGGGCGATGCTGTTCACCGGATGTAAAGATAACGCTTCAGATAAGGTAAAAGCTGAGAATGTCGAGGCTTCTGCTGAACGTGATGCGAAGGAAACACAATATCCTGAGATCACTTTTGAAGAATCTGAATTCGATTTTGGTACTATCGCTAAAGGTACTAACGTAGAGCATGTATTTAAATTCACCAATACCGGTAATGCTCCATTAGTGATCACCAATGCGTCTAGTTCTTGTGGATGTACTGTGCCAACGTATCCTAAAAATGAAACTATCGCTCCGGGAGAATCTGGTGAGATGCTGGTTAAATTTAACGGTTCCGGAAATGGACAGGTGACTAAAACAGTTACTGTATCTGCAAATACAGAGTCAGGGAAAGAACAAATTAAAATCAAGGCTTTTGTAGAAGCTGACGAAAACGCTAGCTAAAAGCATATATGGATCAATTAACGCAGTTTGCACCGATTATTTTAATGTTTGTGGTGGTGTATTTTTTTATGATACGCCCGCAAATGAAGAAAGCTAAACAGGAAAAGAATTTTGCCGCCAGTCTTAAAAAAGGAGACAGGATCATAACCAAAAGTGGTATGCATGGTAAGATCGTAGATTTCAGCGAAAAAAATAATTCGGTGGTAATTGAAACTGGAGCAGGAAAAATCACATTCGATCGTTCTTCGATTTCTATGGAAATGAGCAAGAAACTGAATGAGCCTGTAAAGGAAAAGAAGTAATTACAAAAAGTAATATTTTATAAAAAAAGCAGCTGGGAACAGCTGCTTTTTATATTTAGCAATTCTTATACTTGTCGTACAGCCCGATTCCATTTTTTATCATTGGAGTAATTTTTTCTATTCGGCTCAGCTTCGTGGTCTCACGTTTAGCTTCAGAAATATGATCGGCATACTCGCGTTGTTTACCTGGAGTTAGCTTCTTAAATTTAGAATGGAGCTCTGAATCATTTTTAAAAGCAGCCTTTAATTCTTCTGGTATGTTCAATTCTTTTTTCCTTACCGGCTTGATCTCCTTTCCTTCTCTTTGATTTTGAATAGCTTCCTGGATATATGGTAGTATTATAAAAGTGTTTACCGTATCGCCCTTTTCAAACCTTATCTGCCTTAAAGCCTTCGTTTTTCCCTCCTGGGCATTCACCAGTAATGCGGTATTTTCCTTTAATAATGCTCCCTGAAAGAACCAGATTCCAAAATGATGTTTAAATGCGCCCAATCCAACTACATTCCTGCCATTTAAAGTATAGACCGGGGCTCCCCATTTGATGGCAGGTTGGAGATCTGTGGATAGAATCATTTCATGTAACTGCCATAATTCTTCTTCAAAAGTTTCATGGTGTGCGATATAATCTTCTATGGTCTTAACCGCCATTACTTTCGAATTTAATTGGACTCATATTTCTTAGCAGTTAATTCTGCTAATTTTACAATCACTTCTGTAGCTTTCAACATACTTTCTACTGGCACATATTCATACTTCCCGTGAAAATTATGTCCGCCGGCAAAGATATTAGGGCAAGGAAGTCCCATAAAGCTTAATTGCGCCCCGTCTGTACCACCTCTTATGGGTTTAATAATGGGTTCTACGTCTACCGCTTCCATCGCTATTTTAGCCAGTTCTACTATATGCATAACTGGTTCTACCTTTTCACGCATATTGTAATACTGATCTTTGATCTCGATACTTATACATTCGCGCTCATACTGAGAGCATATATCATTTACCAGGTCCTGCATCATTTGCTTCCTGGCTTCAAAATGTGTCTTGTCATGATCCCGAATTATATATTCCAGGATTGTTTCTTCCACATCTCCTTTGATATTACTAAGGTGGAAAAATCCCTGTCTTCCCTCAGTATGTTCTGGGGTTTCCAGGCGGGGAAGGGAATTGATGAAATCCTGGGCGATATACATACTGTTTACCATTTTATCCTTGGCGTAGCCCGGGTGCACACTTTTACCTTCAACCTTTACCACTGCCTGTGCGGCATTGAAATTTTCATACTCCAGTTCACCAATCTGACTTCCGTCCATGGTATAGGCCCATTCTGCTCCAAATTTTTGCACATCGAATTTATGCGCTCCCCGACCAATTTCCTCATCGGGGGTGAAACAGATCCTGATCTTCCCGTGAGGAATTTCCGGATTGTCCACCAGGTATTCCATCGCCATCATGATCTCGGTAATGCCGGCTTTATCATCTGCTCCAAGTAAGGTGGTACCGTCTGTTGTTATTAGGGTCTGGCCCTTATATAATAATAGATCGTCAAAATAGTCCGGGGATAGAATAATATTCTTTTCCTTATTCAGCACGATATCATTACCATCGTAATTACTAACTATCTGAGGATTTACGTTAGTGCCAGTAAAATCTGGGGTTGTATCAAAATGTGAGACGAAACCTATTACAGGTACATGATGAGGTACATTCGCCGGAAGAGTGGCCATTACATAAGCATTTTCATCTATAGTAACATCCTGTAGTCCTATCTCCTTTAGTTCATCTACCAGTTTATTGGCGAGGTTCCATTGCTTCTCTGTGCTGGGTGTTGAATCGCTGTAAGGGTCACTTTGAGTGTCGATCTTTACGTAACTAATAAATTTATTGATGAGTCTGTCCTGGTTGATCATTATTGAATTTTTAAAAACTTCAGCCCTATTGCCTGAAAACTATCTAAAAGCAAAGATAAATTAAGGATTATCTAATTTTCCTTAAACTTATTTAAAAAAACATAATATGAAATTTGAAACCTGAAATTAACTAAAAGAAAATAGGTTTTATAGCCTTTTTTTTACTTCTAAATTATAATGAAGACGCAATAATTTTAATGTAATACCAATGAAAACTCACTGATTGTTAATTAGTTGTGAAAAAAGTTTATTAAAACCCTTAAAAATTTCAACTATATTTAAGGAAACAAACCAATTAAATATGAGAAATTATTACTTGTTTATTTTATCGTTTTTCTTTTGTTGGATAACCCAGGCACAGGTCCAGACTATTAGTGGAGTAGTGCTGGATGAAAATTCTGAACCACTCTTTGGAGTTACGGTTGCCGTTAAGGATACCAACAGAGGTACAAGTACAGATATGGATGGTTCATATTCTGTAGAAGCTGAAATTGGACAGACACTCGTCTTTACTTTTGTGGGATATGATGCCCGGGAAGTAGTAATAGACCGCCAGGAAATTAATGTTACCATGGTTTCAGGGATGGCCCTGGGCGAGGTAGTGCTGGTTGGGTCCAGGCGTCCCAGCAGGACGGTGGTAGAATCTACCGTTCCTATAGATGTGCTGGATGTTCAGGAAATGAAAATGGCAGTGCCACAGGTGAACCTGAACCAGATGCTAAACTATGTAGCACCATCTTTTACATCAAATACCCAGACGATTTCAGATGGAACAGATCATATAGATCCAGCCTCCCTTAGAGGTTTGGGACCAGACCAGGTTCTGGTTTTGATCAATGGGAAAAGACGACACAATT
>JBFGDP010000015.1:0-17508 GCA_041580575.1 Christiangramia sp. | reverse complement strand
TGGCAAGAGTAGATTTACCTGAACCTGAAAGACCGGTAAACCAAAGAACAATCGAATTATGCCCGTTGAGTTTACTGCGATCTTCTCTATCAACATTAAAAAATTGCGGAACTATATTATTCATCGAAATATTTTAATTCGGTCTCTTTTTTCAATTCCTTGCTCCTTCGTTGCTGAAGACCAAAATCATATTTGTACCAAGCTCTCTCATGGAAATAGTAAAGTATCATCTTGGTAGCCAATTCTACTCCACCTATCTTCATTCCTGTAAGCGGACTACCAGAAATCCACCAGGCTAGCAACATTGTATCTAGAGTTCCAATGATACGCCAGGTAATTGTTTTAGCAATGTGACGCTTACGACTATCACCATTTTTAGTTATTCCAGCTTTAATATTAAACCAAATCCTTTCATGTAGGTAATATAAAACCATTTTCGTAAGAACTTCTGAAAACCCAATTTTTAAACCTGTGTAAGGGTTACCGGTAATTAGCCATGACAAAACAATGGTGTCTATTGTACCAACAATTCTCCATGTGATAGATTTGGCAATATGTCTTTTATAAGTTTGAGACACAGCCTAAGAACCGATTGCATAAAATTCAAAACCTATATCTTCCTTGGTTTTTCTTTCAAGTAACCTGCGCCCATCAAAAAGAAATGCGGGTTTTAACATGTCGTCGTATATTTTTTGCCAGTCAAGTTCTTTGAACTCGTCCCACTCGGTAAGGACAGCGACTGCATGAGCATCTTTGGCAGCTTCATAAGAAGTTCTCACCACCTTTACCCTGGATCTGTTTTCATCTGGAGACCTACTGTTCAAATAATCCAGGTCTGCATAAATCTGCTCTGTTTTCACCTTAGGATCGTAAACCACAATTTCAGCTTGTTCATTTAAAAGATAATCTGCGACATAGATCGCTGCCGATTCACGGGTATCGTTGGTATCCTTCTTAAAAGCCCAACCTAACAATGCGATCTTCTTACCTGATACTGTATTGAATAAGGTCTGAACCATTTTTGCGGCAAACCTTCTCTTTTGATGATCATTCATGATTATTACCTGTTCCCAATAATCTGCAACTTCATTAAGGCCAAATGATTTCGCGATATAAACCAGGTTTAAAATATCCTTCTGAAAACAAGAACCACCAAAGCCTACAGATGATTTAAGAAATTTGGAGCCAATACGGGAATCCATTCCCACAGCTCTTGCCACTTCATTTACATCTGCCCCGGTTTTCTCACATAACTCACTCATAGCATTGATGCTCGAAACTCGCTGAGCCAAAAAAGCATTTGCTGTTAATTTGGAAAGTTCTGAAGACCATACATTCGTAGTCAAAATCTGATCTTTAGGAACCCAATGAGCATACACATCAACTAAGGCCTGGACAGCTTCACTTCCTTTTTCAGACTCTATATCTCCACCTATCAAAACCCTATCTGGATTCATCAGGTCATTTACGGCTGTTCCTTCAGCCAGAAATTCAGGATTAGACAAGATCTGGTAATTTACTCCATTACCAGTATTATCAAGTATATTCTTTAAAGCCTCTGCAGTTCTTACAGGTAACGTAGATTTTTCAACTACAATCTTATCTGAAGTAGAAACCCTGGCGATCTGCCGGGCACATAATTCTATAAATTTGAGGTCTGCTGCCATCCCCTTTCCTATCCCATAGGTCTTGGTAGGTGTATTTACAGAAATAAAGATCATATCTGCTTTGTCAATCGCAGAATCCACATCTGTGGAGAAAAATAAATTGCGATCTCTGGCTTCAGCTACAATTTCAGAAAGTCCCGGTTCGTATATTGGTATATTTTCAACATCCTTATCGTTCCAGGCAGCAATCCTGGATTCATTAATATCCACGACGGTAACATTGATCTCTGGACATTTTTGAGCTATAACAGCCATGGTTGGCCCTCCAACATATCCTGCACCGATACAGCAAATATTTTTAATTTTCATTCTGACTTATAATTTTCGATCACATTTATCACCCAAAACTCCTTTTACGTCATAGACCACAGCTCCATTATTTTTTAAAGCATTAAGATCCAGCTCCATAAATTCCTTATGAGCAACCGTAAGTACGATGGAATCGAATTTACCTTTAGGTAAACTGCTTTTAGTTTCTAATTTATATTCATGCATGACTTCTGCCGGATTTGCAAGAGGATCGTAAATTGTAACATCCACACCATATTCTTTCAGATTTTTTATTACATCCACTACCTTAGTATTGCGTACATCAGGACAGTTTTCCTTGAAAGTTATTCCAAGAACCAGAATTTTTGAACCTTTAACCTTGATATCATTCTGCAACATCAATTTTATCACCTCTGAAGCTACATATTGTCCCATTGAATCATTCATACGCCTACCTGCGAGAATGATTTCAGGATGATAACCAATTTCCTGGGCTTTTTGGGCCAGGTAATAAGGATCTACACCTATACAATGTCCTCCAACAAGACCCGGTTTAAATGGTAAAAAATTCCACTTGGTGCCCGCCGCTTCCAGCACATCCTGCGTATCGATATCCATCATATTGAAAATCTTTGCAAGTTCATTTACAAAAGCGATATTTATATCCCGTTGTGAGTTTTCAATGACTTTAGCAGCTTCTGCTACCTTGATCGTTGGTGCCAGATGTGTACCCGCAGTAATAACATTGGCATACAGGCTATTTACTTTTTCGCCAATTTCTGGAGTGGATCCTGCGGTTACTTTTAAAATTTTTTCTACGGTATGTTCTTTATCGCCCGGGTTGATTCTTTCCGGAGAATAACCGACGAAGAAATCCTCATTAAATTTTAATCCGCTAACTCTTTCCAGCACCGGAACACATTCCTCCTCAGTAACACCAGGATAGACTGTGGATTCATATATTACTATATCACCTTTTTTCAGGACCTTTCCTACAGATTCGCTTGATTTATAAAGTGGGGTAAGGTCTGGACGGTTATTTTTATCAACCGGGGTGGGAACTGTAATCACATAATAATTACAATTTTCAATATCTTCAAGGCTGGTGGTGCAGAATAGACCTAAAGCATCTGAATTCTGTTCTTTTAAAACAGAGCGTAAAAGATCATCTTCAACCTCTAATGTAGAATCCTTGCCACTCATTAATTCATCTACTCTGGCATTATTTATATCAAATCCGGTCACAGGATATTTGGTAGCAAATAACCTGGCGAGAGGTAATCCTACATAACCAAGACCTATTACTGCAATTTTATTACTAGTCATCAATTTTGTGTATATTATTTAAGATTTTCCCAATACCAGGTAACGGCCTCTTTCAAACCTTCCTTAATTTTATGGCTTGGTTTGTATCCAAGTAATTTTTCTGCTTTCTCCACAGAAGCTAATGAATGAGGAATGTCCCCGGGTCTGTTTGGACCGTGTTTAATTTCGATATTTGCAATTTCAGGATCAAATTCCGAAAGGTAATCCTTTAGTAATTGGGTTAATTCAATTAAATTGGTTCTATCTCCTACGGCAGTATTATATACTTCATTTAACGCATTCGGATTATCACATGTCAAAGCCAGTAAATTCATTTGGAGGACATTGTCAATATAAGTAAAGTCCCGGGAAAATGTACCATCACCATTGATAACAGGACTTTGGTGATCCATAAATTGCATGACGAATTTTGGAATGACTGCAGCATACGCGCCATTTGGATCCTGTTTTCTTCCAAAAACATTAAAATACCTGAGACCGATTGTATTCAACCCATAAGAACTACTAAATATTTCAGCATATAGCTCGTTCACATATTTAGTTATAGCATAAGGTGATAAAGGTTTACCTATATTGTCTTCAACTTTGGGTAAGGATTCTGAATCACCGTAAGTAGAAGAACTTGCAGCATATACAAATCTTCCCACCTCATTATCTCTTGCCGCAACAAGCATATTTAAAAACCCTGAAACATTTACTTCGTTACTGGTAATAGGATCCTTTAAGGAACGAGGTACAGAACCCAAAGCAGCCTGATGCAAAACAAAATCAATATTTTCGCAGGCTTTTGAACAGGTTTCAAGATCTCGAATATCTCCCTCTACGAACTCAAAGCTTGGGTTACCAATAAATAAATCTAAATTTTTCCTGTAGCCGGTAGAAAGATTGTCAAGGCATTTTACTGTCGCCCCCAATTCTAAAAGAGTCTCGCAAAGATTAGAACCTATAAAACCCGCTCCTCCAGTTACCAGTATTTTTGAATTCGAAATAATTTCTTTCTGATTTTCAGTAATCAAGATCTGTTTTTTTACAATTTCAGTTGGCAAATATAAAATTTCCTATTCTGCTTTTTAAGATCGTCTTCTTAAAGAATTCCCAAAACTATTTGTAAATATTCATCGCGTATTCCTAAGATATCGCTGATCTTGAATATATTCTATTAAATGCTTATTCATTTTTAATACAGCATTATAATTCATGTGATGAAAATCACTGAAATCCCTTTTTTTATCAAAAAAAAGCAGATCGTTATAAAAAAGTAAATCGCCCTGAGATTTTAAATAAGAAATTATATCATTAGTATTTTTGTAATCAAAAGGATAAGGAGCTACAACTAATAACACCGGTATATTTAAATCTTTCAGTACCTGCATGTTCTCCTCAAAAGCCTCAAGTTGATTTTCTCTTGGAACCCATTTTAAATTTTTTATAGTTCTTTTAACCTCATGTACTTTAGTGTTTTTAACAAATCCCTTATTATATATGATATCTTTTCCAACTGATTTAGGCTTCTTTTCTAATCCCAGGAATCTTCTAGTATATTTTATAATATAAGTATTTATCAAAGCAATGCTATTGTCGAATTGAGAAATATCAAAGAAACTGACCTCAAAAGGTTTACCTGCATTCAAAAAATCGGCCATAGATTCCCTACCCGTCATCGCGAATATTTCAGGAAACACTTCATAGATAATTAACTTGGGCTTTATTTTAGTAACATACTCCCTTATCACCATTGCGGTTTGAGGATGAGTCTGCAAACTTGTGCCCCAGTTATATGAGCTAATGCCAGCCTCCTCGAACAATTCCGGATCAAAACTTTGATAGGCATGAGAAGAACCTAAAAACAAGATGTCAGGATTCCTTATTTGTTCACTTTCCTGCATTTTCTTTAATAATAAACCATCTCCTTCCTGGTACAAAAGATTAGGTTTATAAATATCAGGAAGAATGGGTTCCAGTATGTTTATACAGATTATATAAGCAAATAAAGTGGTTAGAGTAAAAAAAACTATTTTCCTAAGAAATGATTGCATATCTAGAATTGAAAATAAATAAAATCATTTGATTCAGACCACATGAATAACCCTATTAAAAGCACTATTAGGAAGTAAAAACTGCGACGGGTGGTTTTATATTTAAAATTTTTAACTAACTCCAGGGCATATTTGTTCTTTCTCCCAAACCATTCTACAGTGAAGAAAAACACTAATAAAAATAATAAAGGTCTTACATATCCAATTCCTCTGTAATAGGGTAAAGTAAACAATGATTCAGAGAAAATTTCTTCCAATATTGAAAAAGCATGCTGAATATCCAGTGCCCGGAAAAAAATTATTCCAATCGCAGCCAGAACGAATGATCTACTTACCTGGAAAATTTCTTTAATATTTGGGAAAAGGGAATTTTGAGCCACCACACCTTTATTAGTTTTGACTCTCTTTAATAGTAGATATGGCAAGAAATAGATAGCGTTCAAAGCTCCCCAGGCCAGGAAGGTCCACTTTGCACCATGCCAAAAGCCAGTCACGAGGAACAGAATAAAGATATTTCTAACTCGTAAAATCTTTCCTCCCCCCATTCGGGATAAGGGTAAATATAAGTAATCACGAAACCATGTAGTTAGGGATATATGCCATCTTCTCCAGAATTCGGGTATATCTCTCGAAAATAAGGGAAAGGCAAAATTTTGCATCAGATTAAACCCAAATAATCTGGCAGTTCCAATGGCTATATCTGAGTATCCGGAAAAATCTCCATAGATCTGAAATGTAAAAAAGACAGCTCCCATCAGCAAAGTACTTCCGGAAAGATCTGAGGAGTTTTCAAAAATATAGTTGACATACACCGCGCAATTGTCGGCTATAACCAATTTTTTAAACAGTCCCCACAAAATTTGCCTTAAACCATCAATCCCATCTGAAAATTCGAAATTACGCTTCTTCTCAAACTGCGGTAATAGACTCTTTGCCCTTTCAATGGGACCTGCCACTAACTGTGGAAAAAAGCTTACAAAAGCAGAAAAGGCAATGAAGTTTTTAGTAGGTTCTATTTTATTTTTATATATATCAATCGTATAACTCATCGTTTGAAACGTATAAAAACTGATTCCCACAGGTAAAATAATATTCAAAGTCTCTAAGCTAAATCTAGATCCAAATAACCTAACACTGCTATTAAAATTTTCGATAAAAAAATTGAAATACTTAAAGGTAAAAAGCATCCCTAAATTAATGGCAAGACTAAAAAGCAAAAGAGATTTCCGAACATTTTTTTTGTCGGATGAAAAAATCATTAATCCTGCAAAATAATCGGTTACTGTACTAATAAAAATTAAAAGCAAAAATTTTACATCCCACCAACCGTAAAAAATATAACTGGCAATTAGAAGAAATAAGTTTTGCCATTTTAATTGTTTGTTAAAGACAAACCAGTAAAGAAAAAATACCAACGGGAGAAAAAAAGCAAAGTCGATCGAATTGAATAGCATACTCCCTTAAAGTTTACCCGCAGTAAAATTTATTATTTTTTTAGAAGTACAAATATATTTAGAAAAACGAATCTTAAAAGTAATTTGGGTGTTTTGTGGGATTTTAGATAAAAAACCGATTATCCTTGACAAATCATTATACTGAAAATATAGGTGTTAATAGTCAATTCTTAATCTATTAACATTACTTCAATACTATGATTGTTCAATTTCAAATTTCTAGAAACTAGTTGACTCCAAATGCATCATTGTAGTCGTGATAATCCTTTCTTCAAACTGACCAGATTCATATTTTCCTTGCAGTCTGTTATTTAAGACCTCAACCGCTGCTACTCCCAGTTCTTTAGGGTGTTGCTCTATATAACTCAAAGAGGGGGTTAAGTACTCGGCTACCTCCCGGCCAATATAACCTATGAGCTTAAGATCCTGCGGTACTTTAATTCCTTCTTCATAAGCTACACGTGTTGCCAGGATAGCACTTTCAAAATCTGTACAGAGCAATGCCTCTATCTTTTGATCAATTACGAGATCTTTTATTTTTCTTTTTAATTCATCGGCTTTAGTACTGGTTGCCATAGGTAGCATATTTCCTCCCTGCATGGCTTTTTGATAACCTTTTATTCTTAATTGCCCGATTCCTACATGATGAATAGCTGAGGCCAGTCCTATTTTCTGTAATCCTTTAGCCTTAAAAAAACTGGCGGCATCATAAAAACTTTTTTCGTCATCTACCCCGATCTTATCTGCCGGAAGGTCCAGATTGATCCTGTCATAAATTACAACCGGAATATCATAATCCAGCAAAGCGAATAAATGATCGAATTGTTTTTTCTTTTGAGTCTCTTCTGAAATAGCTATCAATACACCGTCTACCATTCCTGAAGTTAACATATCACAAATTTGTTTTTCCCGCTCCAGAGATTCGTTGGAAATATAAGTGATAATCTGTTGGTCATGCTTTTGCGCTTCTGCCTCCATACCTGACAGAACCCGGGCAAAAAAGCTGTTGGAAATATTTGGGATCACCACACCTATAGTACCGGTTTTGCTCTTTTTTAGATTTACTGCTACAGGGTTTGGCCTGTAATTATGAAGTTTAGCAAGCTCCTTCACTCTTTCTGCCGTCTTGGGACTAATCTCAGGACTATCATGCAGGGCTTTAGAAACGGTTGAAACGCTTACATTTAAAAGTTTCGCCAGCTCCTTTAAGGTGATCTTGCTTTTCATATAATAACAGTTATTAAGTTTAATTTACAATTTACTGAAATCTACCAATCAAAAGATTTTCTAATTTTGATGAAGCGATAATTTATAAATCGAATACAAAGAAAAGCAATATAAGTTGTTTAAGAAGATAGACCATACCGTAAATGCGCCATCTAAGCATATTTTCATTTGGGACGGAACTTGTGGATTCTGCAAATTCTGGAAAACAAGGTGGGAAGCAAAAACACGGAATTGCATTGCCTTTAAAACCTATCAGGATTATGCCAGTAAATTTCCAGACATTCCTTTAAAAGAATTTCAGAAAGCAAGCAGGTTAATTGAAACTGATGGAAAAATATATAGTGGGCCCGATTCTGCATATCGTAGTTTATGGCACACTGGCAAACAATTGCCACATAATTTTTATAAATCCAGTATGTTCTTTCGCTCTTTAAGCGATCGTCTATATAATCATATCGCTAAGAATAGAGGCTTCTATTTTAAAGTAACCAAAGTTCTATTTGGTACAAATCCCCTTAGCCTAAAACCTTACTGGGTTTTATATTTGATTTTCATTATAATTCTAATTCTGGTTTAGTGAAATTTCCCAATCCTTACTGGTTTTACATAATTGCCGCAATTATAACTATCATTGGTCTGGCAACAGGCTGGTATTTTTTTTTATTGATTTTAATACCTTTTAGTTTCTTTTCTAAAAATAAAAAAGACGATTAATCACTTCAATTATCCCCAATTTACTGAGTTAAACTTATCCTAAACAGTAGTATCTTCTTGCTAAAACGAGCCTTTCACTGTAATTTAATTTTGAATTAAAATTCAATGAAATGAAAGATTACGGCACACTATCACAAGCTATTAATAAACTGAAATTAGAAGAAGGATACGAAGAAGATTTCAATCTACTTGATGAAAGAATAGAATTGAAATCTAAAAATGAAACTTTTGGAATAGAAGAATTTGAAGTAGATAAGGTATTAAGGTTTGAAGGGATGAGTAATCCAGATGATAATGCGATACTTTATGCTATTACTACGTCAAATAATCACAAAGGAGTTTTAGTGGATGGCTATGGAGTATCCAGTGGCCAGATTTCCAAAAAGCTGATGGATAAATTAGATCTTAAGGATCATAGATCTCTGGATTGACCTTAGTTAAACTTCTATTAAAATAACCCAGGGAATTGCCCTATCAATCTTACTATTGTATTTTCGTATAGTAATTTTAAAAACGATAAAAAAAAACTATGAATTATTTAGGTTTAGATGCAAATAAGACTAAAAAGACGGTTGAACAACTTAACGTACTTCTAGCCGATTACCATATTTACTATCAAAAGCTTCGAAATTTTCACTGGAATGTGATCGGGAAAAACTTTTTCGATCTTCATGAAAAATTTGAAGAATTATACGATGATGCTAAATTAAAGGTGGATGAAATTGCCGAAAGGATTCTGACATTACGATATCAACCTACCAGCAACCTAAGCGAATATTTAAAAAGTTCTAATTTAGAGGAATCCCCTTCAGATATTACAGATAAAAAAATGATAGAGATCCTTTTAAAAGACCATGGTGCTATCTTACAACAAATGAGGAAAGTAATAGATACAGCAGATGCTGCTGATGATGAGGGTACCATTGATCTCATTGGAGCGTATATCCGTGAACTGGAAAAAACCAGCTGGATGTTGGATGCATGGAAAATGAAGACCAGCGATCAACATAAACCGGTGAGTAACTAATTTCAATCAACATATGCAGGATTTTAACATTCAAGATTCACTAAACGGCATAACCGAAAAATTAGGCGGATGGCTGGACTCTTTAGTCCTGAATCTGCCTAATTTTCTTTTAGCTGTACTCGTATTTATCATATTTATATTTATTGCAAAATACGTAGGTAAATTATTCGAAAGAATTACCCGGCATCAGATCAAACAAGATTCGATACGAATGATAACTATTAAAGTTATCAAATCCATCGTGATTCTTATTGGTTTTTTTATTGCCCTGGGATTATTAAACCTGGATAAGGTCCTAACCTCTGTATTAGCGGGTGCCGGTGTGGTAGGTCTGGCCATTGGTCTGGCTCTCCAGGGGACTCTGAATAATACTTTTTCTGGTCTTATATTAAGTTTCTTACCAGAAATTCAAATTGGAGATTGGGTAGAGACGAATGGTTATGCCGGGAGTGTGACAGAGATCAACCTTAGAAATATCGTAATCAAACAATCTGACAATAACTATGTGATCATTCCCAATTCAAAGATCGTTGAGGAGCCTTTTAAAAACTTCTCAAGTACATCACGTTCCAGAGTTTTTGTGAATTGTGGTGTTGGTTATGAATCAGATTTGGAAATGGTTCGTGATTTAACTCTGGATGTCATAAAAGATATCTTTCCGCAAAGAGGTAATGAAGAAGTAGAGTTTCTCTACAATGAATTTGGAGACAGCTCAATTAATTTTGTGGTAAGATTCTGGACAGATGCAACCAAGAACAGGGACCTTCTGGTTGCACAGAATAAGGCTATTATTGCGATCAAGAAAGCTTACGATGATAAAGGAATCAATATTCCGTTTCCTATACGTACTATTGACTTTAGTAATAAATTATCGCTTAATAAAGATTAAACATTTAGTAATAAACAAAAACAGCATAGCCCCAAAAATTGGGGCTATGCTGTTTTATATTCAATCAATCTTTAGAATTTCAATCCTATTCCGAATTGAAATCTAGCTCCTTCCTCTCCGGCGAAGAGACTGAAATTCCCCTGAATAGCATCAGCGCTATTAATCCATATTCCGCCTCCATAACTATCATGCCACCTTTTACTGGATTGTGAATCCATCCACACTCTACCCAGATCATACCCTAGGTAAATTCCGGGTTGAAAGGGCAGAAAACTTGTCTTCACCGTATTAAAAGAATACCTAAGATCTGCTCCTGTTCCAAATGAACTTTTCCCGGTGTACCTTTCTAATCTGTATCCCCTTAATCCTGTCGCAGCACCCAATTGTGCAGCCTGATAAAATTCATATTCATTACCGATGTTGATATGCGCTTCTGCCCTGGTTTTTAGGACAAGTTTCCTGTTATTGGTTATAGCATTATAAAATCCCATGTATGGTTTAAAATAGCCGTATTGCCTATCGGGATCTGCAGTATTTAATTTTGCCCCTAAATTAAGTTCAAATAACATTCCCCTGGTAGGATTAAGCCGGTCGTCATAACTCTCGTATCTATACATTGCATCTAAACCTGCAAAGTATTTTCTATCAAAAAAATCAGCATCTGTAGTAATAAAATCTTCAGTTATAAATCTGCCATCTTCTTCCTGAACTTCCACTCCTTCGAACGATGCTGTAAACCCGAAGAAGCTCCCGAAAGGGGTTTTATTGACCAACCCGGCCTTTACGCCTATTTCACTAATTCCAACGCGGTTATAACTCAATCCAACTTCATCTTCAAAATTTCGAGTCTCATTACCATAACCAAAAAAGTTTTCTGAAAGGTCGGGGCTTTTAAAATTTGCTCCTACAAGAAGATTGTATTTCCCCATGATACTGGCAAATTCAGATTCATAATTTATTTTAAATCCGTTAGTAGCAGAATGTATTTCCCCGGCAAATGTATGCTGAGAAGTAAACGGGTTACGCTTGAACCTGTTTATAGATTTAACATATTCGAAACCAAAAAAGAAACCGTAATCGGGGTTATAACCAATGTCTGGAATTATAGATCCAGATGAAAAGGTTTTTTTATCCTTATCATAAGTATTAATCTCATAATTATCGGTAAAACGCAGTTTTGCACCATTGTTCTTCTTTACAGTATTGGGCAGGGAACTGTGATCATAGATCTTCAAATTCTTTCCATTCTCTATAGTATATTCATCATTGTTCTGTCCTCCAATAATCCGAACAAAGATCTTTGCTCTACCGTCGCCTTTTACAAAGATCTTATCATCATCATCAAGGCCATAGATCCATATCTCTTTCGTTTCTTCAATCTTATAGATCTTATTACTCAAAATTTCTGCCCTTTCACCATCCTTATTTCTTGTTATGGTGACTTTGGTTTCTCCGGTGCCAAGTCGCTCTACATCTATAAAATCGTCTTTATCTGTACCGGTAACAATAGCCAGGTTTGCCAAGTGATCATAATACCGTTCAGCAATATCTATAATATTATCCCTTCGACCTTTAAGATTCCTTATAAGCTCCTGAGTGGTTTCACCCTTGGTTTCTTCAGGTAAATTGGCAAAAGCATTATCGATCGCGGTATCTGTGACATGCTCTTTAATAAATGCTGCCTGCTCAAGCCATGTATCTTTACCGGTATTCTGTAAAAGTGATCTGTCGAGGCCCAAAGCGGCTATATTGAACCACTCTACATCCATAATATCCTCTCCATATACTCCAAATTGATTGGCAAAGCCCGTGATGGCTCTTAAGGTTCCGAAGAAGGCACCGTCAAAATTTGAAAAGACCTGATCCCTGTCCCGGGGAATTGGTTTAAAAATATGCTTCCCCTGGTCATTTTCAATTTCAGCCCATCGCCATTGGTCTTGATGGCGATCCCAGTCACCAATAAGCATATCGAAAATTCGCGCCCTCACATAGGAAGCTTCATCCAGAATATATTTTTCATCCCGTCTTAATCTTTCCAGCATATCTGCTGTACTCACTATATCATGATCAGGGCTTCCGAAGGATTCATAACCGGTCCACCCCTCCTCCGGTCTTTCCACTATCATATAAACATCGTCTCCATGTACTGAGTTATATTTACCCAATGCTTCCTGTTTAGGCAGATAATAAATTTCTGGGTTGGTATGATATACACCTGCTGCGGCGCTTAGTGCTGGAATAGCAAGAAAACCATATGGATGAGCAGCTGTATAAAAATCTGTGAGTAGATTCTCCGCCACCGTATTTTCCAGTTTATTTTCGACAGGTTGATTTTTAAAAGCAACGTTCTGTAGAAATCTTAGGGCGTCTTTTTTCACCCTTCTGATATTATATTCGCGGCCTAAACTATCCTTCACCCTTAGAGATACCGTTTGATGACCACCACCAGACCTTACAACCTCCAAACCACCATAGAGTGTATCCAGGTTAGCAACCTTCAAAGTAACATCTGTGCCGTATAATTCGCGATATCGTTCTCCCCACACGGTTTTATGTACAGGGCTTTTATCGGTTTCAGACTCCTTATAAATTGAGGTTGTAATGGTTGATGGAAAACTATCGGGATATTCCTGAAACTCAAATGGCACCGGTGTTTCAAGTACTTCTTTCTGAAACAGCAATTTGGGTTTATTGTCCTCGTTTCCATAAAAGCTTACCCATGAAGAGCCATCTTTAAAAACATCAAGCACAGCAAAACCCTGCCCATTATATGCAAAAATACCATCATTACTCAAGGTAGCATAGGACGCCTTTGACCCAGATCCTGAAACGATCTGCTTTACACCCTCATGCTCAATATACTGAATGGAATGTTCATGACCTGAAGCAAAGATTACCCTTTCAGACCCCTGGGCTATGGTAGATAGCCGGTCTGCCAGAGATTTATACCTGTTATTTTGTGCGTCCTGAATAGACACTCCCCCGGTAGTCCTTATCAAAGTTGCCAGGGATCCCAAAATTGGTAATGGGATCTTCTTTTGTGAGGGGTAAATATGCCTATCTATCGTATACTGCCCTCCATGCACCCCGTTGGTATACACGGGATGGTGTAGCGTAATGAGCACAGTTTTATTCTGATTCTTCTTAATTTCAGACTCCAGTTCGAGGAACATGGCCTCCCGGGTCTTAATCTGCTCACAGTTGTCATTGATCTTTGGATTTCTATCCCAGTCCTCGAGATACCATTGAGAGTCCAGAACAATTAGCTGGATATTTTCAGAAATCTCAATAGATTCCATTCCGCATCCTATTTCCGGACTCCAGATAAGTATATCATCAAATTTACTTTTCAGGTAATCTTTCTGTCTTTCCAACCCATCTAATTTCTCATTATACCAATCGTGATTTCCCGGGATAACGATCACCTTGCCGTTATAATTTTCTATAGCATCCAATTGCGCATCCAACCTATATTCTGCAGCTTCCCGTTCGGGAGAACCCTCGGGAGGCATTCCGTCGGGATAAATATTGTCCCCCAGGAAAATGGTGTAATTATCGGTTTTATTAACAGAATCCAGAAATGTTTTAAATGCTATAAGGCCCAGGGATGTTCCGCCGGGAGGAGAATATCCGGCATCGCCAATCAGGTAAAATGATTTTTCAATCTCTTTGCCTGTAGGATAATTAAAATCTGATTTTGGCTCCCCATCTCGATATTTAGGTTCCACCGTAGCACATGACCAAATAAGGAGTAACGTAAGGATCGAGGCTAAAAGTTTAACTTTTTCCATAGAATTTCGTGGCTATATTTTTTCGTAATTTGGACTGTAACTTAAGAACTTCAAGTATGAATAATCTCATAGAGAAAGCTGATAAATTTGTTGAAGAATTATTTAAAGAAAAACTGCCGAATACCTTTATATATCATAACTACCAGCATACTCAGCGTGTGGTTAAAAGTACTAAAGAATTAATCGATAATTCTGAAATTAATGTTAAAGAGGAAGAGCCGTTATTACTGGCGGCGTGGCTTCATGACACAGGTTATATTCATACTTATAAGGGACATGAAGAAAAAAGTGTTGAAATTGCCGAAAGCTTTCTTAAAGAGAATAACGCTACACCAGAATTAATAGAAAAGGTAACGAAATATATTCTGGCTACTAAATTTTCGAATATCCCAAATACGCTTGGCGAAAAGATCATTCGCGATGCTGATTCTTCCCACTTTGGAAAAAAATATTTTGAAGAGACCAGTGAATTTCTGCGACAGGAACTGGAATTGCACAATATTAAGAATTTCACCAATGCTGAATGGCTCGAAGAAAACATCATGGTTTTTACTGAGAAGCATCAGTTTTATACAGACTATGCCATCAAAAAATGGAAACCAAAAAAAGAGGAAAATCTTCTTGAATTGATCGAAAGCAAAAACAAGCAGGAGAAAAAACTTAATAAGGAAGAGCACAAGGCCAGAATGAAGGCCAAGTTCAAGAATGAAAATCCAGAGAGAAGTATTCAGACTCTATTCAGGGTTACCTTACGAAACCATATTAAGTTAAGTGATATTGCAGATACCAAGGCAAACATTTTATTATCTGTAAACGCGATCATAATTTCATTAGCTCTGGCCAACCTTATTCCTAAATTAGAAGCAGAATCAAACAAGCATTTGCTGATTCCCAGTTTGATCCTGGTACTTTTTAGCGTAGCCTCTATTATTTTGTCGATCCTATCTACCCGGCCTAATGTAACCTCTGGAGAATTCACCAAAGAGCAGGTAAAGAACAGGAATGTAAATTTATTGTTCTTTGGTAATTATCATAAAATGCCTTTTGACCAGTTTAAATGGGGTATGAATAAACTTATAAAAGATAAGGATTATGTCTATGAAATGTTGATGCTGGATCTACATTTGCTGGGAAAGGTGCTGCATAGAAAATATTTCTTATTGCGCCTTACCTATACCGTCTTTATGATGGGAATTATTATTTCTGTGATCGCATTTATTTTAGCTTTCTACTTAATGTAATTCTTCCATTAGATCTTCATAGTTAATAACTTTTTCAGGATGATTGCTATCTGGGGTATAAAGAATATTAACCCGGATGGCCTTTAGTCCAACCACCCCTTGAACATCTTCAAGCTTTAATAATTCTACCTGATCACCGAAATATTTCTTCGCCTGTAAATATTTGATGTATTGCAGATACTCTCTCTCATCGCTGCCCTGGGAATAGACAATTGTCATTTTACCCTTTTGGGTGACCCTTTCTTCAGTCCCTTTTACGAAAGCCTTGTCTATTCGTTTTTTAATAATCTCATAGCGGGCATTATAAGTGCCATCTACATCAAATTTCTTTTCATCCATTCTATAGCGAATAGACATTGTACTATTATAAACCAGAATAAGAGATGCTGCCTCCAGTTTGACAGGTGTTTTTTCCTGTAGCTGGTAGAACCTGTTCTCCATTTCGCACATCGTGCTAAGTTGCCATAACCTGAGATTAAATAAATAAACTTTATTGAAAGGCCGCTTATTCGCCATGGAAGCACCTATATACATGTTATGGTCAACTCCATCTGTCTTATACCTTTCAAAATAATGCGGATAGATCTCCTGCGCCTGTATTTGTTTTTTATCAATATATCGGGACATGGTGCGATTGATCTGTTGCACCGTATCATCATACTTCTTGCGATGGTTATATACCAGTCCGGTTTCAGGATTCAGCATGTCTGAATATTCATTTACAAGCTCCCTTATTTCTGAAGACTGTTTTCTAAGATGGCTCATAAGTGGATTCACTTCCTTCTGAAGTAAATTAAAAACCTTTTGCTCACTGCTTGCATTCAATCTATCTATTAGTTCCTCTCTGAAATCTGAAATTCTATATTTCACCTGGTCGTAGATAGGCAATTGCTCAATTTGATAAGCCTTTTCAATAATATTCAGAATGATCTCAAGTTGATCTAGCAGGTCCTGCTTAATCGCGTCATTACGAGCCTCTGAAGAAGCGACGATATCTATCTGGCCGTATAGCGGATATACATCCTTAAAGGTAATATCCTTAAATGAAGCCAACCCGTCCTTATCAAGATCCCTGATAAATTTTTTAGCTTCTTTTTCAAAAACCCAGAGAACACTTGGGTGTATCGAGGTGCATTCACTTTGAATTACCGCTTTTACCCGGTTTTCGAAATCATTTTTATTTCGCTCTACAGTAGAAACTATATATGGCAGAATGCCATCCAGCTTGATTGCATTAATGCTATTTAACTCATTTTTTCTTGAAGAAACCAGTTCTAATATTCCTAATAGTTTACCATTCTTGGCAATTGGCGCTAGCAAACAACTTTTAACCTTATTCTTTTTGAGATTTTTTGCCAGAAGGTTATCATTCTCCTTTAAGTAATCATCAACATTAGAAATAGTGAAATATGAGTTCTCATCAACTAGCTTCTGAAATCCACTTTTACAAATTCCCGTCTCACAATCGTTCTTTAGCTGCTTATCTAGTATAAAACTCGTTGCCTCATCGTTTTCCATCTTCTCAAACATCATATCTTTATGATTGAAAACGGTAAAGCCAACACGAAGATCTGAAATCTTATAGATAGACCTGAAGATTTCCTGAAGTCTTCTTAATTCCTCAGTTTCGTTGATTTCTTCTAATAAAAGAGTGGTTTTTAATTCAGAGATTGCGTCGTCTATTGTTACATCGGTAAGATTAACGATGGTAAACCCTTTAAAAATGTAACTTCCTGGTGGAAATTTTTCTTTCCACAGTTCATGATCGTCTACGTTTTGTAGCAATAGATCTACATCTACCTGAGAGATCTCCGGTGCATCTTCTTTCTTGATGATGTCCACGAAATCGGCGTTCATGGCAATTCT
>JBFGDP010000014.1:0-18386 GCA_041580575.1 Christiangramia sp. | reverse complement strand
CCAATCTGGATCGCCGAAATGGCCTGGTTCGAATGTGGTGAGGATTATACCGGAGCTCCAAATCTAACCGTGAATAAGAATAACCCGGCTGCCTATAGCAGTTCAGAAAACGGTATGGTATCCCTAAAGAACCTGAACGTTGGGGGCAACCTATCGTTCTGTGGTTTACTGGCCGTAGAAAATACAGTGAACATACACCGTGCGGGAGAATTTGATTTTGTAGGAGAAATGATGATTGGAACGGTAGAGGAACCGGCCGATCTTGTTATAAATTCCGGAGCTCACCTTAACTTTGCCGGAAATATCATCGTTACCGGAGACCTTATTATTAATAAAGGCGCTACGGTTGAGATCCTGGGGGAAGGACACGATCAGGTATTCACGGTAGGAGGAAATACTGAAATAAGCGAACATGCTATTTTCGTAGATCACCGAGAGCATGATCACGATAACGAGGATTAATTCTAAAGCTATACAGTTATATAAAAAAGGCCTGCGTGATGCAGGCCTTTTTTTATATTCTCTGAATTTGTTACGAAGCCAGTATTCCTTTTTCAGGGATCACAGGAATATGTTTAAGCGCACTTTCTTTAATAGTATTTGCCTTGAAAACATATGTTCTCTCCATCATCCTGGAGCCTTCAAAATAGGTGATCCGGAATTTATTATTTAATTGCAACACCTCATCCTGCAGGTATTCAATTTTTGCAAAATTCTTAGCCGGCAATACCTCTATTTTGTGCCTCATCAATGAAGTTTCCCTTTTTTTATCGAATCCGGTAGAGACGATTAGTACCATTTCCAGGGGTGCATTCGTATCATTGATTAGATATACATTCCATTCGTAAACTTCGAACTGTTCATTAAAAACCTTTACGGCCGCCAGGTGAACATCTTTGACAACAGGTATGTCTATATCCTTTTTCAAAATATCTTATTAAAGTGCAGACTTAAATTGCTCAAGAAATCTAAGATCGTTCTCGTAGAACATACGTATATCTTCTATCTGATACAATAGCATGGCAATTCTCTCGATTCCCATACCAAAGGCGAACCCTGAATATTCCTGAGGATCTATATTACAATTCCTTAATACATTAGGATCTACCATCCCGCAACCCATGATCTCCAGCCATCCGGTTCCTTTGGTAATACGATAGTCTGTTTCGGTTTCCAGGCCCCAGTAAACATCTACCTCGGCACTTGGCTCGGTGAAGGGGAAATACGATGGTCTCAGCCTAATTTTAGATTTTCCGAATAATTGCTTTGTGAAATAAAGGATGGTTTGTTTCATATCTGCAAACGATACATCCTTATCTATATACAAACCTTCTACCTGGTGGAAAATACAATGAGATCTGGCAGAAATAGCTTCGTTTCTAAATACCCTTCCCGGAGAAATGGTTCTTATAGGCGGCTTATTTTCTTCCATATATCTCACCTGTACTGATGAGGTATGTGTTCTTAACAAAATATCCGGATCTGTCTGGATAAAGAAAGTGTCCTGCATATCCCTGGCCGGGTGATATTCCGGAAGGTTAAGGGCCGTAAAATTATGCCAGTCGTCTTCCATTTCGGGACCTTCAGAAACGTTGAAGCCTATACTGGAAAATATCTCTGTGATCTGGTTTTTTACTATAGAGATCGGGTGTCTGGATCCTATCTCCACCGGTTCGGCGGGCCTGGTTAGGTCCCCGTAAACCCCCTTTTCTTCCACACTATTTTCAAGCTCTTCCTTCAGGGCATTCACTTTTTCCTGAGCGGAGGTCTTCAATTCATTTATAGCCTGGCCAAAGGCTTTCTTCTCTTCATTGGGAACATTCCTGAATGCAGCAAAAAAGTCATTAAGCAATCCTTTTTTACCAAGATATTTTATTCGGAAAGCTTCGATCTCGTCTTTAGTTTTAGCATTAAAGCTTTCAACATCAGCGATATGTCCTTTTATTTTATCGATCATAGGTGATTTCGTTTCGGAAGCGCAAATTTAATAAAATTTAAACCTAAACCTGCGCTTTTATAGCCTTATTCAGCAGGATGGTCTTCGGTATTAATTCTAACCGGTAGCTTATCCTTGTAGATATATTTGATAAGGAAAAAGACTGAAAGTGCCCCGAAAACATGCCATAGCCAATGGGTACCCATAGGCATGATATAATAGAATCTATCCAGTATCCTAAAACTAATGGCGAATCCAAAACTTAAAAATGCCAGCAGGATATAACCCCAGTGATAAAGTTTGGTGGTATAAAAGTAAGTGATCAAAGGCAACAGCAACCCTATCGCAGTGGCGATATAACCTATAGAGGTTTGCAGGCCGGGTGGCAAAGGCAGCAATCTTATACCAAAAACAAGTACCAAAACGAGGAAAATCAAAATTGCCCTCTTCCTTCTCGTCATTTTCAATTTAATGGTATAATAAACAGAAACAGCCAGGCAAAGAATGATTATGGGCAACCAATCCATATACATCCACACATCATGACTCCTGGTAGCATGGTAGACCGTACCACCGATAAAACCCATTAACAGGATAGGGAGGCTCCAGGCCAGGAATCGATGATTCTTATAATCCTTATAAACCTTCAGGGAATAATAGATGATGATAAATAAAAAAAGAATATTACTGTAGGTATTAAAGGGCTCCACGGGTAACCTTCCCGAAATAGTTTCCTGGTAAATAGGACCGCTATCGTGCGGAAAAAGGAAGAAAAGGGGCCATAAAATCATTTAGGTAATGTATTTCTTCTCCAGAAAGTATTGTACGATCGCCTCTTTCATAAGCACAGACTGTTCCCCGGCCTTAAGGGTGGGTAATTGCTCTTTCACCTTAAAATGCGGCCATCCATCCTCGTCATAAAAATCGAATTCATAATAGCCATATGGTTCCAGAAGGGTACAGATCGCTATATGCATCAGGTCCAGTTTATGATCCTTTTTATAACGCCGGTGAGGTTGCCCTAATTCCTGGACTCCAATAAGGTAAATTATAGCATCCAGTTCCATGATCTCTCCATCTGCAAATTGATCAGAAAGTTTTTTCTGAACGCTTTCCCATCTTTCTTTTAATTGTTCATCTCTTGCCATGCAGCAAAGATACCATCTAGATTTAATAATTATTATATTTGATTTATGAATACCGTGGATATTATTTTAAGCCTGGTGCTATTATACGGATTGGTAAGAGGCTTTTTCAGAGGTTTGCTCGCAGAGCTTGCCTCGCTGGTAGGTATCGTAGCCGGGATCTATGGCGCAGTACACCTGTCTCATTTCTTTGGAGATTTTCTGTCTACCCAGGTAGACTGGAAACCGCAATATATCAACCTGATAAGTTTTGCGGTCACATTTGTGATCATCGTAGTTCTGGTATCACTGGCCGGCAAGATGCTTACCAAGGTCGCAGCTTTCGCTGCCCTGGGAATCGTAAATAAACTCCTGGGAGGCGTTTTTGGAGTGCTTAAAAGTGCTTTTGTCGCCAGCGTGATCATTATGTTCTTTAAAGCTACTAACGAACGTATAGAAATTGTAGAAGACCAGACCCTGGAAGAATCTGTTTTATACCATCCTGTAGAAGTCATAGCGCCGGTGATCTTACCTTCGATCATCAAACAGGTCAAGGAACGTGATCTGTTGGACGATAATGAGGCAGATCAATTTTCTTAAACATAAAAAATCCGGATCAAGGAGCTAAACTCCCTGATCCGGATATATAATAATTTGAAGCCTTAAAATTATAAAAGGGTTACCTTCCCGGTAGATATTGAGTAAACACCACCAACGATCTTAATTTCACCATTTTCTTCCATTTCCTTCAAAATTGGAGATTTAGATCTAATCCTGTCCATGGTCAGTTTTACGTTATTTTCAACCACATCAGCAACAAAAGCATCATTTTTGGAATTCCTGTCTCCGTCTGTTTTTGTAGCTTCCACCGCAGGTTTAATATTGCTTAGTAAATGAGTGATATTTCCTAATTCAACATTGTCGCAAGCTGCTTTAACTGCACCACATCCTTCATGTCCCAGTACAAGCACCAGTTTACTCCCGGCAACCTTGCAGGAATATTCCATGCTACCAAGAATATCGGCATTCTCAAAATTACCGGCTACGCGGGCAACGAAGATATCACCAATACCCTGATCAAATACTGTTTCTACAGCAACCCTGGAATCTATACAGCTTAGAACTACTGCTTGCGGCCACTGGCCACCACTGGTCTTTTCTACTTGTGATGCATAATCTCTTTGAAGCATCTCTTTTTCTGTAAATCTCTTGTTACCGCCCATAAGATCCTGCAATACAACATCCGGGGTTAGAGCATCCTGTTTTTCCTTATTTATTATTTCTTTGATCATAATTCTGTTATATTTTGATTAATCAGGGATTCGTTCAAATCCCTAAATGTTTTTAAGCTGGTTTCTTTTCTAAATTAAAAAATTGCTGATAACTATCGGGGTTCTCAACGATTCCTCTTTCAGAGACGATCTTGATATTGATATTCCTTTCTTCTGCCTTGATCTTGAAATCATCAAGGATCTCAATAATATCATTATCCAGATACCTGGTTTGCCTGGTATCCAGTATTAGATAGGAATTCTCCTCAAGGTTATTCAGTTCTTTTAAAATAGCTCCTTTATTAATAAAAGTAACCTCCTCGGCAAGTCTCATTTTAACCGTCTTTTCCCCATTATCAACATTTTCTATATGTAAAAAGTAAGAATTCTGGTAGCTCTTAATAAGGATCACCACAATACCAACGATTAGTCCCAGGCTAATTCCTATTAACAGATCTCCAAAAACAATCCCAACTACGGTAACCATAAATGGTATGGATTGCTTCCAACCTGCCTGGTACATTTGTACAAATAATTTTGGTTTGGCCAGTTTATATCCTACCAGAAATAGAATAGCGGCTAATACAGAAAGTGGAATATAATTCAATACATGTGGGATCAGGATCACAGAGATCAACAATAAAAATCCATGCATAATTGCAGAAAGTTTAGTTTGCCCTCCAGATTGAATATTCGCAGAACTTCTTACAATTACCTGTGTAATGGGAAGTCCTCCAATAAGTCCCGAAACTACGTTCCCGGTTCCCTGAGCGAATAATTCTCTATTGGTTGGAGTTGTTCTTCTATGCGGATCCAGCTTATCTGTTGCCTCAACACAAAGTAAGGTCTCAAGACTCGCCACTAATGCCATCGTAAAAGCGGTTACCCAGATCTCGGTAGTACCTATCATCCTAAAAGAAGGAAAAGTGAACTGCCCTATAAATGAATCAAAACTATCCGGAACCGGTACACTTACTAAGTGGTCCTGAGAAATTGAAAGACTTTCAGAATCCCTGGTTAATAGAAAATATACAATACCAACTGCTACGGCTACCAACGGCCCCTGCACCAACTGGAAGATCTTTCCTTTTTTAGATAATACCTTTTCCCATAAAATAAGGATGGTCATTCCTATTACAGCTATGATCGTGGCTCCCAGACTGATATTATTCACCATATTAAAGATCTCAGAGAAGGTGTTCTCTCCATCTACCTGGAAAAAAGCCCAATCTCCCTGCGGGGCATTATCATATCCAAAGAAATGCGGAATCTGTTTTAAAATAATAATGATCCCAATACCTGTGAGCATACCTTTGATCACTGAAGAAGGGAAATAATATCCGATGATCCCTGCTTTTAATACTCCAAAAAGGATTTGCAATGCACCGGCAAGAACTACTGCCAGTAGAAAATCCTGGTAGCTAAGAGTAGCCAGGGCAGCTAGTACAATGGCAGCAAGTCCGGCCGCTGGCCCACTCACTCCCAGGCTCGATCCACTTAGGGATCCAACGACAATACCACCAACAATCCCAGCGATAAGACCAGAGAATAATGGCGCACCACTGGCTAAGGCAATACCAAGACACAAGGGAAGTGCCACAAAAAACACGACTATACTAGCCGGAAAATCTTTATTAAGATGTTTAAACATAATACATTGTTATTTATCCAGGCTTATATAAGGCCTGCAATTAAATTTTAAAATAAAATAGAAAAGGATTGGTTCATCTCGTGACCGAGATAAACGTAAGACTGGTATCAGCCTTTAGAATAATTATATTATGCTCTTTTTGGGAGGTGGAGAGGTAACAGAAAGGAAGACATCATAAACATTCTCCTCGTAATAATGCCTATCTATGCCCCGAGTCTGCAAAAAATGGATACTCTCATAATTTGAGTCCATTTCTTCTATAGTATATTCAAAGGTGATCTGATTCTTTGAAGAACTTTCCTCCTCGTTCACCTTGTAGGCAATAGAAATATCCACAGAACTGTCTACTAAAGCGATGATGCTGGGAGTGAACAGAAAACTGATGAAAACAAATGAAAGTATGTAGGCGAAATTCTTCACAGTCAGCAAAAATAACATATTTAATGAGAAACTCAATAATTCAACGATACCCTCTGAATAAATTGTTCTCAGACTTTCTTAAAGCCTTTTGATCTCTGAAGTTTTCACCCAGCCCTGGGCGCCATTAGCGAGTTCTATTCGCGACCATTCCTGGTAATCCTCAAGCACTCTGGCTTTTGTGCCTTCATGGAGTTCGAAGCTGGCATCTCCCCTAAGATTAGGCTCATCCCGAACCTCGATTTCCTCCTCGAAAACAATCGCGTACTGATTATTCTGGATATACGATCGTTGCTGAAAAGCAAATACTACAGAGAGTATTGTAAGCAATACTGCGAACATCGTTCCTCCAAAAAACAATCTTTTGTATAAGGGGATCTGCGAAAAATAATACAGCAGAAATAAAACCACAAAAATTATTGATAACACAATAGAAATAACCGCCCAGGTGCCATAACTAAATACAGAGGTTAAGTCATTAAGCCATTGACTGAATCCGGTTTGCTCTATGGCCTCGATATCATCTATGGCCATATTACGGGCAAACTCTATATTATTTTTTATATCGTCATCAGTGGGGTCCAACTGGAGCGCCTTTTCAAAATAATAGATACTGGGAGCTACATGGTTCAATTTATAATGCGCATTTCCCAGGTTATAGTAAAGTTCAGCCGAAGCTTCTCCGTTGGCAAGGATCTTTTCATAAGCTTCTATGGCTACCTGGTAGTTCCCGTTTTGATAGGCTGCATTCCCGTCATTGAAAAGGGTCTCGTTTTGAGAAAATCCCGAAAAGCTAAATAATATCAAACATATTAAGATCAACTTTTTCATCACTATAATTGTTTATCCAACGTTGAAATTACACCTACTGCTTTGTCATAATCCTGCTGCATGGCATCTGATGAGGCGGGGGTATATCTGGCAAATTCACAGCTTTCCAACAGAGAGATGAATTCAGAAATGGTTTGATCGTCCACACCTTTTTCTCTTAGCAAACTATCAATTCTTTCTTTGCTCATTTCACTGGTCTGTATATTCAATTTAGCCTTCAGGTAATTATGCATGGATCTTTCCAGAGCCAGATAGAATTCCTTTTGATCCCCTAAGTGCCTTTTAGCTTCAGACAGGTATCTACGAGCCAGTTTATCTGCCTTTCTAATTCTTTTGCCTTTAACATCATTTGCTCTTTCTTCTCTCTTTTTTCCGAATAACACAAACAGGGGAATCGCCGCCAGTGGAAGGATCAATGCTCCCCAATATGCTACAGAACCCAGAAAATCATCACTTTCCACAGACTTTAAATTCGTATCCAGCTTAATAAACCTGAATTGATTGCCATCTACCACCAGGGCCTGCCGGTTTACTCCGCTCATCCCAGATGGCTCGTTACCTGCCAAAGGACCATTATTCACATTAATTAATATCTCGTTTGACGTTTTGGTGCGGTAAGATTCTGTAGCAGGATCAAAATATGAGAAAGACAGTGCCGGGATAGGATACTTTCCTTTACGGGTAGGTACTATGGTATAGGTTTGCGAAATACTTCCCTGCATCCCATTAAGGTTAGTATTTACATTTTCCCGGCGTTCAGGATCATACATTTCCAAAGATGATGGGGCGGTTAACTCCGGTAGATCAAAAAGCTTCAGGTTTCCGTTGCCTCTCACCTCTACTTTTGCCTGCAAACTTTCACCTGCATTCAATTCGTTCTTACTGGTGGTAACACTAAAGTCAAATTTCCCTACCGCTCCCGAAAAATCTGCTGGTTTTTCATCAGGCAATGGTTTCACTTTTATTTTCTTATTGTTTGCAGCTACGGTCTTATTGACTGTTTTATATATCCTACTACCAAAAATATCCCTTCTTTCACTGGGCACATCTACGGCAATAGAAAGGGTAAGTGGCTCAATATTTAATTCTCCCGTTTTTTGTGGATATAAAATGGTCTTTCGCAGGGTTACATAACGATAAGGTTCTCCATCGTATTCGCCATTCTCCACCCGCAATTGCTTAATATCTATACTCTGGCTCCAGAAGTCGTTGTATTTGGGACTATCCAGTTCGCGCCAGTTACTAACACTTACTCGCGGGCTTACATATAGCTTATAAACCACCGTCAATGCCTCATTCAGATAAGGGTTTGTGTTAGACACCTCAGCTACCAGGTGCAGGTTATCCTCCGCGATCAATTCAGTATTATCACCGTCTGTGGGTTTATCTACGGCAGAAGTTACCTCTACCCGAATGGGGGAAGTTTTATAGGTTTTATCATCTATAATGATCTCTGCCTGCCCTATAGTAAGTTTCCCGGTTTTCTTAGGCTGAAGATAAAAGCTGTAGGTCTTGGAATATTCCATTTTCCCATTGAAGAAACTCTGACTCACTTTCTGGTTAGGACCTCCAACCACGGTGAATCCGTCAAACGAGGGTGGATCAAAATTGTCCCCGTCTTCGTTCATTTCAAAATCTACTCTAAGCCGCTCATTAATTCCCAGCTTTTCTCTGCTTACCTTGGCCTCGAATCTTACCTGGGCCTGAATGATACCGGTGGCACATATTAAAAAACCTAAAATTAAATACTTCAGTTTCATCTTTTCCCTCCTATAAACTCAGTTTTTTTGTCGCTACTACTACAAAAATGTTACCAATCTTTTTCGGTTTTCACCTTGACACCTTTGGCCTTTTGTGCATTGATCTTGTCCTGAACTTTCTTTTCTTCATTGTTCATGGCTTCTAGCAAACTTTGTATCTGTTGAGGAGATAATTGTCCCTGTGCAGGGCGCTGTTGTTGTTGCTTATCCTTATCACCCTTTTCCTGATCTTTCTTTTGCTCGTCACCTTTATCTTTTTGCTTATCCTCATTTTGATCGCCTTCCTTCTTATCTTTCTCGTTCTCGCCCTCGTCTTTAGGTTTCTGATCTTGTTTTTCGTCTTCACCACCTTCCCCGTCCTGGTTCTGGTCTTTATTCTGCTGATCTTTATTTTTATCCTTATTCTCTTCGTCCTGCTTATTTTGGTCCTGGTTCCCTTCCTGGTTTTGCTGTTCCTTTTCCAGCATTTTTTTTGCTAAAGCAAGATTATACCTTGTTTCCTCATCTGTAGGGTCATTTCGCAACGCATTTTTGAAAGCATCAACCGCTCCCTGATAATTCTTTTGTTGCATATAAGAATTTCCCAGATTATGATAAATACGGTGTTTTTCGGGTTTCGTGGTCGCGATCTCTGCAGCCTCCTTGAGCCGCTCTTCTGCATTTAGAGTTTTCTCTTTGGTATAATAAAGATTACCCATGTTATATTTCGCGGTGGTATTTGCAGGGTCTTTCGCAATTGCTTTACGATAAAATGCTTCCGCACTGGCAAAATCATTTTCGGCCAGAGCATCCTGAGCCTCGGCAATGTATTTATTAGACTCCCTGGCCAGCTTTTCTGGTTTTTCCTGTGCAGATACTGTTAACACAGAAAATATCGCGAGCAGGATGGTGGTTATAAAATGCTGCTTATTATATATTTTTTTCATCTTTCCCTCCTTTCTTCTTTCGTTCATTGAAAAGATTCAGTTGGCGAAGCCAGGCTGTACTGCGTTCAAGTACAAAGATATCAAGAAATAATAATGCCAAAGCGATTCCCAGGAACAGCTGAAAATGAGATTTAAAGTCGGCAAACTGTTTCGCCTCAAATTCCGTCTTTTCTATATTCTGAAGTTCCTCGGTAACTCTTTCTGTCACTTCGCTGGTGACATTTCCTTCAATATAACTTCCCCTGGCAGCATTGGCGATATCCTTCAGGGTTTCGGGATTCAGTTTTGTGATCACTGTTTCCCCCTCATTATCTTTTTTATAATTCTGAATTACGCCGTTGCGCTTTATAGGTATGGGTCCTCCTTTTTCTGTACCCACACCAATAGTATAAATACGGATTCCCACTTCCGAAGCCTGCTCGGTAATTTCCTCTACATTCCCCTCATGGTCTTCTCCATCGCTGATAATAAACAGCACGCGATTGGTTTGCTGGGCATCGTCATAGTAGGTGGTGGCTAGCTCTATGGCATCACCAATGGCCGTTCCCTGAGAGGAGATCATATCTGTATTCAATGCCTGGAGAAACATCCTTGCGGCCGAATAATCTGTGGTTATTGGTAATTGCGGATATGCTCCCCCGGCATAGGCGATGATCCCAACGCGATCGCTACCAAGATTATTCAGGATCTGGCTAACCAGTTGTTTTGATTTTTCTATCCTGCTGGGCGCAATATCTTCGGCATCCATACTTTTAGAAACATCTATAGCAAATACGATATCCACCCCTTCCCTTTTCACCGTTTTGAGTTTCGTGCCCATTTTTGGATTCACCAATGCCACCACCAAGCTTGCGAAGGCCAATAATACCAGCACCAGTTTTAAGATTGGTTTAGACCTTGAACGGTTAGGAGCAAGATGCTTAAGGAGATCCTGCTTAGCAAACTTTTTACGTGTCCTGTTCTGCCAGAAAAGAAAGACCAGGAATACCAGCACCATCAGGGGTATAACCAGTAATAACCAAAACCATATTTCTTCTTCCAGTACCACCATCTTATATAAATCCTCTGAATATTGTGAGTTTTAGTAAAATTTCAAAAAGAAGCAGACCGCCCGCAAGCAAAATTAGCGGCCTGAATTTTTCATCGTAATTATAATACCTGAATTCTTCTATCTCTGTTTTTTCCAGTGAGTCTATCTCTTCATAAATCTCCTCCAGTTTTTCGTTATCTGTTGCCCTGAAGTACTTTCCGGCGGTGGATGAGGCGATCTCTTTTAAAAGATCCTCATCTATCTCCACCTGTACCCGGCCAAACTGCATTCTCCCGCCGGCGGTCATCGCAATCGGGGAAAGTGCCATTCCGTTGCTGCCAACCCCTATGGTATAAACTTTTATACCAAATTCTACGGCCAGTTCACTGGCGGTTTTAGGGTCAATAAAACCGGAGTTATTTACTCCATCGGTAAGCAGGATAATGACCTTACTTTCTGCTTCACTGTCCTTTAGCCTGTTTACAGCTGTTGCCAGACCAGACCCTATCGCGGTACCGTTTTCCAGAATATTATTATACTCTATATCTTCTAAAGCTTTAAGCACAATAGTTTTATCACTGGTTATCGGGGTTTTGGTAAAGCTTTCGCCGGCATACGCGACGAGACCTATCCGATCCCCCGGCCTGTCTTTTACAAATTCTTCTGCAACAGCCTTTAATGCATCCAGACGGTTAGGTTGCAGGTCCCGCGCCAACATACTGGCAGATACATCTATGGCCATGACAATATCTATACCCTGGGAGCTACTGGTTTCTGTAGATACATCCACGGTTCTTGGCCTGGCCATCGCGATGATGATCAAAGAAAGCGTAAGAAGACGGAGCACAAAGAGAACCGGTCTTAATTTTGGTAATAAACCGGCCTTGACCTTAAAGCCCTTGGTAGTTGATATTTTTAATTCTGGCGTTTGCTTATTTCTCTTCCAGAGATACCAGCCTATTGCCAGCGGAAGCAATAAGAATAACCAGAAAAATTCCGGATTTTCAAAGGTGAAATTAGCAAACATTATTCGTCTATATTTTTAATCTCTACAGAGTTGATAATACGCTGGGTGATCTCCCGGGCATATTGATCATTTTCATTATATATGACCATGATCTGTTCAAAACCTCCTTTTTCAGCGAAATTCAGTATCTCATATTCATTCGGGATGGATTCTCCGGTCACAGGGTTCTCAGCTTCCAGGGTTCCGAAAATCTTTGTCCCTTCGGTCCCGTTAACCGTGGTGAAATCTTCCTGTTTCATGATGATATTACGGGCTCCCTGGGCCTCCAGGTTAGCATAAATCCCATCGATTACTTTTTGCGCGTCAAATTTAACCTCGCCCTGGAATTTTATGGTACTTAACGTAACATAGAAATTACTTAAAAAACTACCGTAGGTAAAGGTCTCTGAGCCTACCATCATTTCCTGTGCCTCCCGGGGCATATCGATCTCGCCCCGAACCAGGACCTCTGGAGTGGTTATTTCCACCGACGGATTGCCGTATTCACTTCGAATCCATTCCCCTTCCAGAAGCTCTTTGGTAGGGTGCCCCAAGTAAGTATCTTTCACATAGGTATATCCCTTTGTTACGATAAGCGCAGTGACACCAAGAATTACCACCAAAACCCCGGCAGCGATCCCTAAAATGATCCTGCGATTCTTCTTTTTCCTGGCCTGCTCCTGTCTGAAAGCTTCATCCTGTAGTAATTCCTCCTCGGTTGGTTCAGGAACCGATGCTCTAAGATCGTCTATCACATGCTGAGTCTTGGAACGATCTTCTTTGGCAGTAATAATATCTGGCCTGGACCTGGCGAATTTAGCCAGATCTGCCCTTCTTAAGATCTTTTCGAAATCCCTTATGGTAGTTTCAGATAAATTCAATTTACCCAGGTTCCTTTGTTCTTCCAGGTACATTATAAGCTCACCGGTGGTCCTTTCCAGCCCATGATCATAGATCTTACGATCCAGATATTTTCTAACCGCAAAACTTAACTGAGAATAATATTCTTTGATCTCCCTTTTTTCAAGATAGTTGGCATTATCCAGTTTTTGAAGCTCGGCCATTGCTTCCTCATAGGGCGGCAATTCCGGATCCTCAGCATACCGTTGTTTCTTTCTGATAATGAAATAGGCTACCAGCCCGGCAACCAGGAATATGGCCAGCAACCACCATACCCATTCAGGAATCCGAAAACGTGGAGGCACTTCAACCGAGGGTTTAATGGGATATAGTTTTTGCTTGGTAGTATCTACCAGTACATCATTTACCTCAACGAATATTGAATCTGTATAGTAGGAACTATTCTTAATGATAACCTCCTGGCGTGGAATAACGTACTTCCCTGAATCGAACTGGGTAAGGAAGTACTCTTTAAGAAGCCTGTATTTTCCTTTTTCCTTAAGGGTGTCTGCCGGCAGAGATTCAACTACTTCCAGTGGTGAAAAAGTATTTCCCTCCGGGAATACAACCAGATCTGCATGGTCTGTATTAACTTCGATCTTATACCTTATCTGCTCACCAATCTTAATGGCGGTTGTATCTACCGAAGCCGATACCTCCTGAGCATGTATATGGACAGGAAGCAAAAGTGAGCATATAAAAAACAGAAACCCCAGCCTGGCTGAGATATTTACATATGAATATGTGTGTTCGTTATTTTTAAACATTTTTTCTTTAAGCTCTTCTTTTAAAATAGCCTAACAATTTTTTGACATAGCTCTCATCTGTACGGTTATTTATAGTCCCTGCACCACTAACCGAAAAGCTTTGATGAAAATAATCGAGACGTTCCTGGTAATATTTGGAATAAGACCTCCTTACCGCCCTTGAACCCGTATCTACCGAAATATATTCTCCGGTTTCCTCATCCTGCATCTGCACGATTCCCAGGTTAGGGATGGTTTCTTCCATCTTATCAAAAACCCTTATCCCGGTTACATCATGTTTCCCGGCGACAATTTTTAAGGTATGCTGATAATCATCTGCCATAAAATCTGAGAGCAGAAAGACAATTGCCTTCTTTTTCATGACATTAGAAAGATATCTCAGAGCACCCGAGATATCGGTATTTTTACCTTCGGGTTTAAATTCTAAAAGCTCCCGAATAATTCGCAGCACATGTGACCTTCCTTTTTTGGGCGGGATATATAATTCTATGCGGTCTGAAAATAACATCAGGCCTATCTTATCGTTGTTCTGTGTGGCAGAAAAAGCAAGGGTAGCCGCGATCTCTGTTAGTATCTCTTTCTTGAATTGCTCCTGAGTACCAAACATTTCAGATCCAGAAACGTCTACCATCAACATCATGGTCAACTCCCGCTCTTCTTCGAATACCTTTACAAAAGGTTCGTTATAGCGGGCCGTTACATTCCAGTCTATACTTCTTACATCATCCCCGAATTGATACTGTCTTACTTCGCTAAAGGTCATCCCCCGCCCCTTGAATGTAGAATGATATTCACCCCCAAAGACATGATCGCTAAGTCTGCGGGTTTTTATCTCGATCTTTCTAACTTTCTTAAGGAGTTCCTTTGTATCCATAATCTCAATAAACAATTTTCAATGATCAATAAACAAATACTGCTAATTGATAACTGTTCATTGTTAAGGTACTTCTATTTCATTGACGATCTTATTTATAAGATCTTCTGAAGTGATATTTTCGGCTTCGGCCTCGTAGGTGATTCCTATACGGTGACGCAATACATCGTGAACCACCGCACGAACATCCTCGGGCACAACATATCCTCTTCGTTTAATAAAGGCATAACATTTAGAGGCTATGGCCAGGTTGATACTTCCACGTGGTGAAGCTCCAAAGCTTATAAGCGGTTTGATATCTTCGAGATTATATTTCTCTGGTGTACGGGTTGCAAAAACGATATCCAGGATATATTTCTCGATCTTCTCATCCATATAGACTTCACGAACCGCATTTTGAGCTCTTAGGATCTGGTCCAGGTCTACAACCTGGTTCACCTTTTCGAAGCTCTCTTTTAGATTAGCCCTTATGATGAGTTGTTCCTCGGCCATTTGAGGATAATTGATCACCGTTTTAAGCATAAATCTATCCACCTGTGCTTCAGGTAAAGGATAGGTTCCTTCCTGTTCCACAGGGTTTTGCGTCGCCATAACCAGGAACGGTTTATCTAATTTAAAAGTCTCATCACCTATGGTTACCTGCTTTTCCTGCATAGCTTCAAGCAAGGCAGACTGTACTTTAGCGGGAGCCCTGTTGATCTCATCTGCCAGCACAAAATTGGCAAAAATAGGTCCTTTTTTTATGCTGAAATCATTCACTTTCATATTGTAGATCATGGTTCCAACCACATCTGCCGGAAGAAGATCTGGAGTAAACTGTACCCTGCTAAAGCTGCCATGAACCGCCTGGGATAACGTATTTATAGCTAAAGTCTTGGCCAGTCCCGGTACACCCTCAAGGAGGATATGTCCCTGTCCCAGCAATCCAATTAACAAACGCTCTACCATATGCTTCTGTCCCACGATCACCTTATTCATTTCGCGGGTGAGCAGGTCTACAAAAGCACTTTCTCTTTCAATTTTTTCGTTAATACTGGCAATATCAACAGATGAATCGTTTTCCATCATGATTTTCAGATTTTGATGTCGTGAATATACGTACTTGTTGTAAGCGTAGCAAATTGAAAATTTATTGGATTTCGCTTTGTTAAAAAAAGGTTAAAATAAAAAGGCAGCACCGCCTGGTACTGCCTTTATTAATTCTATGAATCGTCCGAATCTTAGAGAGATATTTCTCCCAGATCTGTAGTTTCATTTCGCTTTACCTCAACGGTACCTATAGAATAAGTATTCAGGTTAGCATCTGCCTGTGGAATGATTTTTAAACTGTACACCCCGGCCGGCACTCCGTTAAGTGAAAAGTTACCATCTGCATCTGTATATGCCGAGATAGTTACGGCATCTCCTGTTAACACCACCAGGCTCTGCACAGATACCTGTACATCTGCCGGCAAAACTACCTTACCCACAACCATTCCGGCATTTGCTTCAGCAGCAAGCCTTATCACAGGTTTTAAATTATATGATCCGTTTCCTGTGGTCACTATAGATTGTTCCACATCAAAATCTAAAAGAAAAGCATAGTTCTCACCTTCCTCAAATTCCTGGTTCACTTGCAATTTTAATCCCGACTGTTGTGCACTAGGGGTGTTTAGAGGTTTTTTAACTCCGTCTATAACAACAGAATTTTCAGATCCCAGTACTAAACGCATCTGGCTAACATAACCTGCCGGCACTTCAGTATCTGCCAGGAGTTGAGAAACACCCCCGGTTAACTCGAGCAGATCATAAATGCCCTTATTCACGTCGTCTACACTAATCCATCCATCGCCATCTGAATCCTGTTCTACCTGTGCCTCACTTTCAGCATCTACATGAATTTCTATACCCTGGACATCAACAAAAACGGCATCATAATCACCAGGGGCATCGGTCATTCTTACCGTAAGATTCGCTTTCCGCTCGTTCGCCGAACTATCGTCGTCACTACAACTTATTAATCCCAGGGAAACGAAAGTTGCCATCATCAAACCTTTTAAGGTTACATTCTTCAAATATTTCATAGTTAGATTTTATTGGTTCAGGCAGGATAACGGCAACATGCATGCAAGATTTTATGCAAGTCTTTTTATTTAACGAAATTTAACGGAACTTAACCATGCTTTAATAGTCTTAGAGCGTAAGGAGCATAATTCTTTCTTACATTAGAAATAAAAGTGAACTTATGAAAACAGCCTTAATAACCGGGGCCACTAGCGGAATAGGAAGATCTACAGCCATTAGGTTCGCACTTAATGGAATTCGCGTTGTTCTATGCGGTCGAAGATTAGATCGACTCCAGCAACTAAAGAATGAATTAAGTGTAGAAACTGAGGTACACATCCTCAATTTTGATGTGCGGAACCGGGCAGATGTGATGGAAAGGATCGATTCCCTGCCAGATAATTTCAGACAAATAGACATCTTAATAAATAACGCCGGGAATGCTCATGGACTAGACCCAATCCAGGACGGAAGTTTGGACGACTGGGATGCGATGCTGGATATCAATGTGAAAGGATTACTCTATGTGAGCAAAGCCATCATCCCAGGTATGATCCAGAGACAATCTGGTCACATCATTAATATTGGTTCCACAGCCGGCAAAGAAGTTTACCCGAACGGTAATGTATATTGCGCCAGCAAGCATGCCGTAGATGCTATTAACCAGGGCATGCGCATAGATCTCAACGGAAATGGCATCAGGGTAGGCGCGGTGAACCCAGGCCTAACACAAACTGAATTCAGCGATGTAAGATTCAAAGGGGATGCGAACAAAGCTGAAAAGGTTTACCAGGGTTATAAAGCTTTACAACCTGAGGATATTGCCGATATTATTCACTTTGTAGTAACCAGGCCTTACCATGTTAATATTGCAGACCTTACAGTAATGCCCACAGCTCAGGCATCCAGTACTATAATCAATAAGGATTGATCATTAAGTATTAGCATTAATTATTCTATTATGGCACATTACCAACATTTTGAGGAATTGGAAATCTACAGTTTAGCCAGGTCACAATGCGCCCATATTTGGGAGCTAATTATTAGAACCGACCTTTCAAAAGACTATAAATTAAAAGAGCAAATAAATGGATCATCAGGCTCAGTTATGGATAATATTGCTGAAGGATTTGGAAGAGGAGGAAATAAGGAATTTATCCAGTTTTTAAGTTTTGCCCGAGGTTCAAATCATGAGACCAGGGCCCAGCTACATAGAGTACTGGACAGGAAATATATCGCGAGAGATGAATACGATGATTTAGTTTCAAAATCTGAAGTTCTGGATGAACAGATCTCAAAATTTATGAACTACCTGAAAGCTTCAGATCGAAAAGGTTCAAAATACGATTAATAAATAATGCCAATATTGAATAAAGAATTAGCCTAATGATCAACAAACGCCTGCTTATAAAGAACTTGCTCGCTCATAATGACGAGAACAGCTTTTATGACAAAAAGCGGCAATTGAATATTGGGGAGAAGGAAGGAAAGGCAAAATTCTTAAAGCATATCTGTGCGCTGGCAAACTCTAATCCAGAAAACAATTCTTACATAGTGATCGGGGTCGAGGATGAAGACAGCCAGATCGTAGGTATCGACTTTTTTGATGACAGTAAGATCCAGAACCTGGTAAATGCATATCTAAGTAACCCTCCGGTAATATCTTATGAAAACATTCCATTTCCTCACTTACCGGGAAACCTGGTGGTGGGGCTGGTGACTATAAGGCCCAACCACGGGAAGATCTGTTCTTTCCGGAAAAACATCTGGAAATATTACGGTGGCTCCGTATTCTTAAGAGATGGCAGCATTAGTATGCCCAAGGTATTCGATATTGAGATCAAAGATGT
>JBFGDP010000013.1:0-18502 GCA_041580575.1 Christiangramia sp. | reverse complement strand
TCAGTTGGATGGATCGAACCAGATAAAGTTCCCCTGATAGTTTACCTTACTGTCCAGCCATGAGATGTCTTCGATATTAGGGATGGGTTTATTAACACGTTGCCGGCTAATTTCACAATCTCCTAAGAGGTATTCATAAGTAAAAGCAAAATCCTCCTTGTGAATCATTCCAATGGGAAGAAGTATATCTTCAATGATGCGGTCTATAGAGGGAGGGGGCATCATCATCTCAGATAAAATATAAAGTTTGCCATTTGTTTCCCCCCATAATTGGCAGGATTCAGCGAACCTGGAAAGGGATCCGTACTTTTCATTTAATTTCTCCACATTTATTATTAAGGTTGAAAAACTAACTTTCAATATCTCCTTATCTGTATAATGCAGAAATTCAGGTGTTACATTCATAATAGTATATTTAAAATACCATTTAGAAAAGTTGAATGAGAAATTATTGAAGGGTTTGTTAACAGTTTATTTCCTCGGTAAAGGCTCATTGCTTTAGCACCGTTGCTTGTAATCGCTGGTTGCTATCCCGCTTAGGGGATTCTAAATGATAAAACAAACATAACAGAATTTTTTAATTTTTTTGGAAAGAGGTCGAGAAAAGTGCCTGGAAGTTAGTTGTGCCCAATTTTTCGCCTAAGATTCTGATCAATAATAAGTTTTATGTTTTTAAGTTGTGAAATAACGAATAACGGTAATAATATAAGTCATTGTTGCATCTGCCAGATTTTTTGTTGGTTAGATTTGTCAATTGATAATCATGGAGTGCATTTTCATCTTGCCAGGTGCCTGTGTAAGTCCTTTTAACTTAAATGCTATGATTAGTTTTTTTTATTTCGCCTCTATTGTCCTGGCAATCCTTGGCATAATAGCTTCTATATACCTATTAACCATTCATTTTAAAAGACGAAAATAAGAGATATAGAAAGGTCATGAAGTGGTATCTAAGCCAGGGTCTGTCACATAATATTTCAGGAAATAGACCAGGCCGAAAGTGGTAATCAGGGAAAAACTGCCGTATAATATTGCGATAAGGCTCATTTCCTGGTTCTGTATCAATTGATCTGCAACAAACAATGCCAGTACGCTATTCTGTAGGCCCATTTCAATAGCGATCGTGTAGGAAGATTTATGATTTAGATGGGTAATTTTACCTGTAAAAAACCCGGCTAACACTGTTAGTATATTAAGAGCAAGGAGAGGAATTAGCAATCTTAAATGTTGCAGATAATTAATATTAAGCCTCGATTTGTCTGATATTAGCACGGTTATCACTGCGATAATCAACATGGCGGGTAAAATATACTTCAGCGGCCGGTGTAATTTCTCAATATATTTATCATTTAAAATACTATTTACCCCTATACCGCCTAAGACCGGCAATATTACTGTTAATAACACCTGTTTCATGGTTTCCCAAATACCCAGCTCTAAAACCTGGGTTTCCTCACCAAAAAGGTTGAAACTGAGTTCTACAATTAGGGGTAAACTAAATAGGATGAGAAAACTGTTAAATGCAGTTAGGGATATGGACAGAGCAACCCTGCCACGCAGTATTTTGGTTACGATGTTAGAAGCAGTTCCTCCAGGACAGGCGGCTATAAGCATGATGCCTATCTTATGAAGAGGGTCCAGGGGCCAAAAGTAAATCAGCATCAGAGCGATGATGGGGAGCAAAACCAGTTGGCAGGTAAGGCCTATTAATACGGCTTTTGGTTGAAGAAAAACTAGTTTGAAATCACTTGTCTTCAATTCCAGGCCAATGCCAAACATGATGATGGCAATAGTTGCCGGCATTATAATATCTGATGCTGTTTCCAAGCCTATAATTTCATTTTAGATAGACTAATCTAGTGAATTATGCAGGATATGATATTCGGCTATCCTAATAAAGCCGGTTTTTTCGTAATAAATAACAGGTAACAGAAGTCCTTTCTTCCGGGGTACTTTTCAGTTAAAAATCATTAAATTTGAGCGCATTTCAGCATGAATATTCTAGTGTATAATAAAATTATGACAGATAAAATATTGAAGGAACTGTGTCTCTTTTTCATACTTATTTCGGGATTCTTTGCGCAAAGCCAGATTCATAATCCTGTGGAATGGACCTCTGAAGTAAAAGAGATTTCTGAAGATGAATATCAATTGAAGATCCATGCTCTTATCGAGGATAAATGGCATTTGTATTCCCAAAATTTGCCTGAAGGTGGTGCGCTTCCCACGGTATTTATTTTTGAAAATGCCGGAGAGTCTTATGAATTGGTTGGACAAACAATAGAAAGTGAGTCTGTTACGGAGTTTGATAAGGTCTTCGAAATGGATCTTACTTATTTTGTAAATTCGGCTACATTCACACAAAATATCAGGGTTCTAGATTCCAGCCTGGCATCTATTAAGGCTAAGGTAGAATACCAGGTCTGCGATGATAAAGCATGTATCTTCGAAACAGAAGATTTTGAGTTTATTTTAAATGAGCAGGCATCTCGCCCGGAAGAAGATAGGAATACTGCTGCAGTTAAGGAAGAGGCCGAGATCTTTAATCCTGAAGAAAAACGTTCATTCTGGGGTATCTTTATTGTAGCCTTTCTTTCTGGTTTTGCAGCGTTATTAACTCCCTGCGTTTTTCCCATGATCCCCATGACGGTAAGCTTTTTCACCAAGCAGAGTAAATCCAGGGCTGCCGGCATAAGGAATGCCATATTTTATGGTATTTCTATTGTTGTGATCTATGTCTTTTTAGGCTCGCTCGTTACCCTGATTTTCGGGGCCGACTCACTTAATGCCTTATCCACCAATGTCTGGTTCAATCTAATATTTTTTATCCTGCTGGTAGTATTTGCCATCTCCTTTATGGGTGCTTTCGAAATTGTTTTGCCAAGCAGCTGGGGTACAAAGATCGATTCCAAGGCAGATAAAGGCGGGTTGATAGGGATTTTCTTTATGGCCCTGGCCCTGGCAATCGTTTCCTTTTCATGTACCGGTCCTATTGTGGGAACCTTGCTGGTGGAGGCAGCCTCAAAAGGAGGGATAGCGCCTATCATAGGTATGCTAGGATTTTCCCTGGCCATTGCTCTGCCATTTGGATTATTCGCTGCATTCCCGGGCTGGATGAATACCCTGCCAAAATCGGGTGGCTGGTTAAATACTGTAAAAGTGACCTTAGGGTTTCTGGAGCTTGCATTGGCCTTTAAATTCCTGTCTAATGCAGATCTTGTTTTGCAATTGCACATCCTGGAGCGTGAAATTTTCCTAGCTATCTGGATCGCGATCTTTGGAATGCTGGCTCTGTATCTTTTCGGGAAAATTCGCCTGCCGCACGATTCACGGGAAGATCACATCTCGGTGGGACGGCTAATTACAGGATTGGTAGCGCTCATTTTCACAATATATCTCATTCCGGGACTTTGGGGTGCTCCGCTAAAATTGATCAGCGGTTTTCCACCTCCACTTCATTACAGTGAATCACCCGATGGTATCGGCCGTGCAGGACTGGGAATGTCTACAAAATCAGGAAATTTGCCTGAAGGCGCAGAATATGGACCTCATGACATTATAAGTTTTCACGATTATGATGCCGGCCTGGCTTACGCCAGGGAAAATGATCTTCCTGTTTTACTGGATTTTACCGGGCATGCCTGTGTGAATTGTCGCAAGATGGAAGAAAGGGTATGGAGCGAGCCCCAGGTCCTGGATTTGCTAAAGAATAATATTGTACTTATTTCTTTGTATGTAGATGATAAAAGAAAGTTGCCGGAATCTGAACAGTATATTTCAGAAACCACAGGAAAAGAAATAGAAAGTATTGGTAATAAGTGGAGTGATTTTCAAATCTCCAGGTATAAAGCGAATGCACAGCCATATTATGTGCTCCTGGATCACCAGGAAAATAAATTGATCGCACCTTCGGCCTATGAACCTGATGCTGATGAATATTATAAATGGCTGAAGGAGGGTATCGAAAATTTTGAGGAAAGGGATACACCATCAATAAACCTGTTTCAGACAGAAGCTGATAGTGTGTCGTTCAATTAGTTCGTGTTCTTCTTACGATAGATGCCCTCGAAAGCGCTGCTGAGTAAATTGCCTTCAGGATCATAGATTTCCCAAAGCTGGGTAACACTGCCATCCTCATTTTGTGTCCAGGTGATCTGGTTATAATAATAACCTTTTTCACCTTTGGATAATTCACTTCTCATTATCATCTTATCATTGGAAGCGCTTCCTTTCAATTTCAGGATATTTCCAGAATTGCTGATCCATAACTGGTTCCAAGTATCGTCTGAAGGGTCATAATAATTATAGCTTTTCCCGCTGTCCCCTCGTAAACTTTTCCAGTTTTCATTTAGAATACAATTGTCCTCCAGCTTCTTTACCAGATTCTCTCCAATCTTTTCATTCTGAACATTAAAAACTTCCCAGTCTCCTTCCCAGAAATCAAATTGGGCATGGGCAGTGGTACAGCAGGCGCAATTAGAATCCTGAGCTACATTTAAATAAGGAATAAAAAATAACAGGCAGAAAAGTAGTCTTAATATCATCTTGAACATATTTCTTTCAAGATACTAATTTCAACTTTTATGCCTGTTTCTTTGATGTGAACGGCCTTATTCTGGCGGTAATGTTACCTATACTACGATCTTTTCTCTATTTGCCTTTTTTGCTCTCTTTATTCTTTTTTCAGATTCTAATCGTTCCTGTCTTTTTTGCAAAAGAGAATAGGCCATATATCCTCCCGCTAATAGCGACATTGCGCCAATGCCTACTTTGCCGCCTCTTAAGGCAGCTTTTTTACCTGCTTTAAATACAAATCCTTTCACAATAAATTTTCCTGCTAATCCTAATATATGTCCTAATCCCATAATTTTCTTTTTTAAGTTTAACCAGATCAGGCTTTGCCTGTTGGCTTGATTAATAATTCATTTACATTCACAGACGCCGGTTGAGATACTGCATAAAATACTGCATCAGCAATATGTTTCGCATTTAACTTAGGTTCATCTCCTCCATACTCCTTTTCTTCCAGTAACTCTTCGTCAGATATATCATCTCTCAAGTCTGTATCTACAGTACCAGGTTCAATTGCTGTAACCCTGATATTGAACTCAGGGGAAAGCTCCATTCGCATTGCCCTGGATAACTCGATCACGGCTGCCTTGGAGGCGCCATACACAGCTCCTCCGGGAAAGATCTCTTTTCCGTCCACAGAAGCTATATTAATAATGTGACCATCCTTTTGGTTTTTCATATGCGGTAAAACAGAATTGATGCAGCGCAAGGTGCCTTTCACGTTTACTTCTATAGTCTCCAGCCACTCGTCAAGGTGCCTGTTCTTAATATAGGTTAGAGGCATAATCCCGGCAGAATTCACCAATATATCCACATGTGCAAATTTCTCAGAGATTTTACTGAAGGCCTCAGATACACTTTCAGAATTGCTCACATCAAGTTCTACCACCATACTTTTATTAGGTAATTCCTCCTGTATATTTCGAAGCTTTTCCAAACTTCGGCTGGCGAGGACGACCACATATCCTTCTTCTGAAAATTTACTAGCGATCGCTTTTCCAATGCCACTGCTGGCACCAGTTACTACCGCTACTCTCTTATCCTTTTCCATTTTCAAGCTTTTTTGATAATATGTAAATTATAGATTTAAAACAGCGTTAAGATATTTTCAAATAACAGATATTTAACGCTTTCAAGGCTGAATGGAATTATCTAGGTTATATATTCGTAGAAAAATATACTATTGAAAGTTACAGGACGTCTATTATTAAAACTGTCATTAATATTCATTCTAGGTTGTAATAATGACGATGATTTAAACAGTGGAGTAACGACCTCACAGACCGCGCATTTATATGCTACCTCTTATAATGGTGATGTGAGGAGATACGATATCAATACCGGGGTTGTGACCAATTATGCTAATTCATCTTCAGCTGCAGAGGGCATATTTTTTTCTTCGCCAGATGATTCTTTTACGATCGTTTCCCGGTCTTCTAACAGGGTGGAGGTTTACCAGGGCATCACTATGTTAGGTGAAGGAGGTACTAAAAATCCTGAGAATTCCTTAGCCAGTAGTTCAGATCTTGAAAGCCCAAGAGATCTTGCGGTAAGTGGCAGGTTCTATGTAGTGTCTGATAATACTGACCTGGATGGAGACGAGACTACCCCTGAAGGCCGGTTATTCATCTACCTTAAAACCGAAGATAATTTTATATTGAGAAACATTGTCCAGACCAAATTCAAGGTTTGGGGAATAGAATTTATAGGGAATGACCTCTATCTGGCAGTTGATGAAACTAGTAAACTGGCAGTTTACCGAAACTTTCTTAATACCGATACCAATAACAGAATTGTTACGGCAGATAAGATAGTCGCAATTCAGGGAATTGTTAGAGCTCATGGTTTAGATTATGATAATGGCACGATGGTACTTTCAGATATTGGCGAAGAAAATTCAGCCTCTGATGGTGGCCTGCATATCATTGAAAATTTCGAAGAAAAGTTTTCTAATACGGTGAGTGGTGGATTTATAAGTGCCGAGGATCAATTAAGAATTTCTGGGGCTAATACATTATTAGGTAATCCAGTAAACCTGGTATATGATGCTGCGTATAATGTGATATTTGTAGCCGAAGCATTGAATAATGGTGGTAGGATCCTGGCCTTTAACAATGCCACCTCGGTTTCCGGGAATATCGCTCCAGATCTAAAATATACATTACAGGCCGCATCATCTGTATTTTTTTATACCCAATAGGCCATATTTTTTGAACACTGCTAATGGCGCCCAATATTTTTTTTACTTCTGTAAAGAGCATCTAATTCAGGGTTTTCAAGGCATCCTGCTATGGTTTTAGAGCAAGTTTAACGGGAGGAAGAAAAATTTGATATACTTTTGCAATTATAAACCAACAGATTTATGGCTAAGAATTTAGTGATTGTAGAGTCTCCTGCAAAGGCTAAAACTATAGAGAAATTTCTTGGAAGCGATTATAAGGTCGCTTCGAGTTTTGGGCATATTGCAGATTTGCCAACCAAGGAAATTGGGGTGGATACCGAGGGAGACTTCACGCCTAAATATATTGTATCGAGTGATAAGAAAGATGTTGTTCGTAAACTGAAAGGACTTGCAAAAAATGCTGAAATGGTCTGGCTGGCAAGTGATGAGGATCGTGAAGGAGAAGCGATCGCCTGGCATTTAGCCGAAGAATTAAAGCTGAAAAAAGAAAAGACCAAAAGAATAGTTTTTCATGAGATTACCAAGTCAGCTATTCTTCGCGCAATAGAAAATCCCAGGAGTATTGACTATAACCTGGTAAATGCGCAACAGGCCAGAAGAGTTCTGGACAGGCTGGTAGGGTACGAATTGTCTCCGGTACTCTGGAGAAAAGTTAAAGGTGGACTTTCTGCAGGTCGTGTGCAATCTGTTGCGGTAAGACTTATTGTAGAGCGGGAGCGCGAGATCCAGGGTTTTAATCCCCAGGCTTCTTACAGAATAGATGCTGAATTTTCTACGGAAGATGGAAAGTCCTTTAAAGCGAAGCTTCCGAAGAACTTTGACACAAAACAGGAAGCAGAAAAATTTCTTCAGGAAAATATAGGGGCCAACTTCAAGGTAGCCGATCTCACTACGAAGCCGGCAAAGAAAAATCCTGCTCCGCCATTTACTACTTCGACCTTACAGCAGGAAGCGGCCAGAAAATTATATTTTTCGGTAAGTAAGACCATGACCATGGCTCAAAGATTATATGAAGCCGGTCATATTACTTATATGAGAACAGATAGTGTAAACCTTTCTGAAGATGCAAGGAAAGGTGCTAAAGAGGAGATACTAAAAGCCTATGGCGACAAGTATGCCAAGGCGCGCCAGTTTAAAGGAAAGACCAAAGGCGCCCAGGAAGCTCACGAAGCCATACGTCCTACCAATTTTGCCAAGCATAGTATTTCAGCAGATCGAGATCAACAGCGGTTGTATGAATTGATTTGGAAAAGGGCCATTGCTTCTCAAATGAGTGATGCTCAGCTGGAACGCACCAATGTGAGGATAGAGGCAGATAAACATGATAATCATTTTACCGCCAACGGAGAGGTGCTTAAATTTGATGGTTTCCTGAAAGTATATCTGGAAGGAAGTGATGATGAAGATGAAGAACAAAGCGGAATGCTCCCGGCATTAAAGGTGAATCAGCCTTTAGAAAATGATTACATCACGGCTACTGAAAGATTTACAAGACCGCCTTACCGCTATACCGAGGCTTCCCTGGTGAAAAAGCTGGAAGAATTAGGGATTGGTAGACCTTCTACCTATGCTCCTACTATTTCTACTATTCAGAGCAGAAATTATGTGGAGAAGGGATCTGTTGATGGAACTGAGCGGGAATATGTGCAGTTTAAGCTTAAAAATGACAAGCTTACAGAGAAAACTTTAACCGAAACCGTTGGTAGTGATAAAGGTAAAATGGTGCCTACAGCTACGGGGATGGTTGTAAATGACTTTTTAGTGAATCATTTTTCAAATATCCTGGACTATAATTTCACAGCAAAGGTTGAAGAGAGCTTCGATAATATAGCTGAAGGGAATGAGGAATGGACAGAAATGATGAAAAATTTCTATAAAGATTTCCATCCTCATGTACAGGATGTCGCTAAGAATGCTGAAAGAGAAGTAGGAGAACGAATTCTGGGAGAAGACCCTGAAACCGGCAAGCCCGTAAGTGTAAGGCTGGGTAAATTTGGACCTATGGTGCAAATTGGCAGCGTGGAAGATGATGAAAAACCAAGGTTTGCCAGTCTTAGCCCCGATCAAAATATGGAATCCCTTACTTATGAGGAGGCTATGGATCTGTTCCAGTTGCCTAAAACATTAGGGGAATATAAGGGAGAAAATGTGGAGGTTAATAATGGTCGTTACGGTCCATATGTTCGCTTTGGTAAAAAATTCGTTTCTCTGGAAAAAGGGGAGGATCCACTTAATGTGGATTTTGACCGTGCCATGGAACTCATAAAAGAAAAAGAAAAGGCAGATGCTCCTATATATACCTATAAGGAAATGCCGGTTCAAAAAGGGGTAGGAAGATTCGGTCCTTTCCTTAAATGGAATGATATGTTCATTAACGTGAATAAAAAATATGATTTTGATAACCTTTCCAATGAAGATATTGAAGAGCTTATTGAAGATAAGCTTAAGAAAGAGCGGGATAAATTGATACATCACTGGGAAGATGAAGGTATCAGGGTTGAAAAAGCAAGGTGGGGAAGATTCAATGTCATTAAAGGTAAAACGAAGGTGGAGTTACCAAAGACCACCAATGCAGAGGAGCTTACACTAGATGAGGTAAAAGATATTATCGAGAAGAATACCAAGAAGAAGAAAAAACCTGCTGCTAAAAAGAAACCTGCTGCCAAGAAAACAACTACGAAGAAAAAAACTACCAAAAAGAAATAATGTATGGAGTTCGATTTTCTTAGTCCGGTACATGAAGATCTACTGGATGAGATCAGCAATTTAAATCCCCAGGCTATAGGAGCCAATATAAAACTTCATACCGAAAGATCTGGTATTCCCGATCTTGAAGGAGTACATGTAGTGATATTTGGAGTGAAGGAAAACCGCAGGACAGTAAAGAAGTCTGAAACCCCTGATTTTACTGAGTTAAGGCGCAATTTTTATGAGTTATTCCCTGGTAACTGGAGGTTAAAACTGGCAGATGTTGGTGATATTGAACCAGGGGCAACTATAGAAGACACCTATTTTGCAGTTCAGAATCTGGTGGAGAGCCTGGTGAAACAGGATATTCTCCCGGTTATTCTTGGAGGTGGTCAGGATCTTATTTATGCTCAATATCGGGCTTATGATAAATTAGATCAAATGGTCAACCTTGTGAATATTGACCGAAATTTTGACCTTGGTGACGCAGATAAGGCTATTTCCAATCAATCTTATGTAGGAAAAATCGTAGTTGATCAACCTTATAATTTATTTAATTATTCCGCGGTTGGATACCAGACCTATTTTAATTCTCAGGAAGAAATAGAGTTGATGGAGCGTCTGTTCTTTGAAGCGTATCGCCTGGGTGAAGTAACTTCAGATATAGCCCTGATGGAGCCGATTTTCAGGAGTGCCAATCTGGTGGGGTTGGATCTCGGAGCAATAGATTCGGCATCCATGAATTCAGATCACTTTAAATCGCCTAATGGCTTTAATGGGCGGGAGATCTGTGCACTGGCCAGGTATGCAGGGATAAGTGATAAGGTATCTTCCTTTGGGATTTACGAATACCAGGAAAAGCTTGGAAGCCTTGCGAATATGCTCGTCGCCCAGATAATGTGGTATTTTATCGAAGGGGTGAATTATCGCACGAATGAAAATACTATTTCGGCTAAAAAGGAGTTTATTAAGTATCAGGTTCCTATCGATGATGAGGTGCTGATCTTTTTTAAAAGCCCTGTAAGTGGGCGTTGGTGGATAGAAATTCCATTTTTGTCGAAGGTAAATACTAAATTAAAAAGGCATACGTTATTACCTTGCAGCGAAGAAGATTATTTGGAAGCTTGTAATCAGGTAATACCGGAACGCTGGTATAAAGCCAAACGAAAAAACGAAGTCTAAAAATTATATTCAGGCATGATCTGATTTACGCTATTTTTATCTGAATTATTGTTTTTTAAAAAATAATTAGATAGGTTTACTGCCGTAAATCAAAATGTCTTAACCTAAGATAATTATGAAGAAGTATATTTCGCTCATTGCTGTTCTGGCCTTGCTTTCTAGCTGTGGTGGAGGAGATCGTGGACAGCTTGTAGGTGCGGAGGGGAAGAAGTGGAATCCGGAAAAACCTTATGGTATGACATTAATTCCTGGAGGTGCGTTCATCATGGGTAAATCTGATGATGATATCGCCGGCCAGAAAAATGCGCCACCCAAGACAGTGACCGTTCGTTCTTTTTATATGGACGAAACAGAAATAACAAATTCAGAATACAGACAGTTTGTAAATTATGTGAGAGATTCGATAGTTCGGGTGAATCTTGCAATTATGGCTGAATTACAGGGTGCTGTGCCCGGTGATGATGGTATTGGTGAATTTGCATTTGCAGACGCAGATCCAGATAACCTTACACCATACCAGGAGTATATGTTAAATACTTATGGCCAGGGTGGTCCTACCGATGATTATGAGAACAGGAAGTTGAATACTGATGTGGATATTTACTGGGATACAGATGATTATCCAGATGTGTATTATGCAGAGGTGATGGACTCCATGTATATTCCTCTTGATGAGGTGTATAATGGTCAGCGAACCATAGACGTTAAGAAATTAAAGTTTAAGTATTCCTATATGGATATCCAGGCTGCCGCCAAGCAGCAGGGGAAACGTAGTAATTTTATTAAAAAAGAGGAAGTGCCCGTTTATCCAGATACAACCGTTTGGATCAAGGACTTCAATTATTCCTATAACGAGCCTATGCATAATGACTATTTCTGGCATAGTGCATTTGACGATTACCCGGTGGTAGGGGTTTCCTGGAAACAGGCAAGAGCTTTTACCCAGTGGAGAACAAAATATCATAACGATTTTCGAAGAGAAAAGGGAGATGCCAATGTTCCTTCTTACAGGTTGCCTACTGAAGGGGAATGGGAATACGCGGCCAGAGGTGGTTTGGAAGGAGCTTCATATCCATGGGGTGGGCCTTACACTTTAAATGACCGTGGTTGTTTTATGGCTAACTTTAAACCTTTAAGAGGAGACTATGCCGCAGATCAGGCATTATATACTGTTGAAGCGAAATCTTATGATCCTAATGACTACGGCCTGTATAATATGGCAGGTAACGTGGCAGAATGGGTGGACTCTTCATACGATCCGGGATCTTATGAATATATGTCTACCATGAACCCTACGGTTAACAATCCTGAAGACAAGAGAAAGGTAGTTCGTGGAGGATCATGGAAGGATGTTGCTTACTTCCTACAGGTGAGTTCAAGAGATTATGAGTACATGGATTCAGCAAGGAGTTATATCGGGTTTAGGACCGTCCAGGATTACCTGGGAACAGATGTAACCTTGAACCAAAAGAATCCATAAGGGCAGTTGGAACTTAAACCTATCAATAAAACCAATTTAGAAAATCAAACATTAGAGTTATGGCAAATTCAAGATCAACAAAAAAAGTGACCAATATGGTGTATGGTCTGGGAGCATCTGTAGTTATTTTAGGTGCCCTGTTTAAAATCATGCACTGGCCGGGAGGGAATGCGATGCTTATCCTGGGTCTTATTGTAGAGGCACTGGTATTCGCTTATTCAGCATTCGAGCCAGTAGATGACGAATTAGACTGGTCACTGGTATATCCAGAGCTGGCAGGCGGTGAAGTAAGAAATAGAAAAGCAGCTATTGCCGAGGAAAAAGAAGCAGAAGGAATGCTATCTAAAAAACTTGATGAAATGCTGAAAGAAGCTAAGCTGGACGCAGGTCTTATGGCTTCTCTTGGTGAGAGTATTAGAAATTTTGAAGGAGCAGCTAAAGGAATTGCTCCTACCGTAGACTCTATGGCTTCTCAAAAGAAATATAGTGAAGAATTAAGTGTTGCTGCAGCACAGATGGAAACGCTTAATAATATTTATAAAGCACAGGTGGAATCTGCTGCCAGACAGGCAGAGGTGAACCAGGAAGTTGCTGAAAATGCCGGAAGATTAAAAGCACAGATGAATTCTCTTGCTGAAAATATGGCCTCATTAAATAATGTTTATGGTGGAATGTTAACTGCGATGAACGGAAAAGTTAGAGTCTAATTGATCTTTTTTCAATTAAGCTGTTATATTAATTTTAAAACAACTAATTAGACATGGCATCCGGAAAACAATCGCCAAGGCAGAAGATGATAAACCTAATGTACCTGGTTTTCATCGCCATGATGGCACTAAATATGTCCAAGGAGGTACTTACCGCTTTTGGACTAATGAATGAGAAACTTGATAAGACCGCCGAAAACTATACTGAAAGAAATTCGGCTTTAATGGCAGGTCTTGCCTCAAAGGTTGAAGAACAGCCTGCAAAATATACCAGCATCAAAAAGGATGCAGATAGGATACACGAGTTGTCTACAAATTTCACCCAGTATATCGAAGGGATCAAAGAAGAGTTACAGGCTTCTGTAGATGATCCTAAGGATTACGAGACGATGGATCAGTCTACCGTTATGGACGAGATGTTTTTTCAGAGTGGTAGGATCTCCCCAAAAGGAGAAGAATTTCTGGCACAGATACAAACCTATAGAAACGGAGTGTCTGAAATTCTTGAAAACGGATATGGTACTATCGCCAAAAAAGTAAATATTCAGAAAGAATTTGCCACAGATCCAGAGAATGTGGAGGGAGCAAAAGTACCATGGTTAAAATACAGATTTGAAGGATTTCCGCTGGTTGCTTCTATAACACAGCTTACTCAAATGCAGGCAGACGTAAAGAGCACCGAAAGTGAGATTCTTTCTTCAATGCTTTCAGGTCAGCTGCAGAGTGATGTTTCCCTTGATAACTATGAGGCTATCGTAATTCCTTCTAAACCTGCTTTCTTTAGTGGAGAGAATTTTTCAGGTAAGGTAGTACTAGGTCGTTTTGATAATACACTTCAATTTGAGAACGTTGTAATTAACGGTAAGGAAGTAAAAAGCTTAAAAGACGGTCAGGTTGTGCTTGACTTCCCGGCAGGTAATGTAGGGGAGCAAAAGATCAACGGTAAACTTGAATACCTTGAAGATGGTGAAACCAAGGAGATCCCGGTTGATGGATCTTATACAGTGATACCATTACCAAATTCTGCAGTTATTTCTGCAGATAAGATGAATGTGGTTTATCGCGGAGTGCAAAACCCGATGACCATCTCTATTCCAGGGGTGAGCAGTGTAAGCGCTAATGCACCTGGTCTTAGACAGGCTGGCGGTGCAGGTAGCTATCTTATGGATGTGACCACTTTGCAGGCTCGTGAGGTAACCATTAATGTTAGTGGTACCCTTCCCGGCGGCAAAACGGTGGCAGATAAGAAAACTTTCAGGGTTAAGGATATTCCAAGGCCGGTAGGTACTATTCGTGGTGAAGACGGTGCTGTTTCCATGCAGCGAAACAGTTTAGAGATTGCGACAGTAGGAGCAAGTCTTCCAGATTTCGATTTTGATCTTAATCTAAATGTTACCGGGTTTAAATTTAAAGTGCCTGGACAGCCAACTATTATCGTTAATGGTAGCAGGTTAGATGACAGAGCCAAAGCGGCACTTAGACGTGCAGGCAGAGGAGAATCTGTCCAGATTTATGATATTTCAGCTTCGCTTGCAGGAAACTCGAGCTATAAGCTTAAAAAGGTAGCTCCGGTAGTAATAGAGCTAACGAACTAAAATTTTTGAAAATGAGCTTGAAAGAAATTTTTGTATATGGATTTGTGATGATGTTGGGTGGCTCTTCTTTCGGTCAGGCGAACATCCTGAACGCCAATAAGCCCGAGGATATCGGGAAAAAGTCGGAAGCTCAGGCAATGATAGACGAAGAAGACAAACCATTGGAATATGGGTATGTTGGAGATCGTGACATCCTGTGGTCAAAAGGAACCTGGGAGATCATAGATCTTGATGAGCGAGTGAATTTTCCACTTTATTATCCTATAGATACCAATAATATTGGTGCAAACAGGAGATCTCTTTATGATGTGCTTGTAAAAGCGATCAAAGAGGGTAAGATCAAGAATATCTATGCCGATTCTTATTTCACTGAAAAAAGAACATTGAAAGATATCAGGGCCACGCTTTCTAAGATTGACACTACAGATCTTGGTATCGAACAGTATAATGCCGGTGAGCAGGTTGACGAACAGTTTATAGACAGACGTGATCTTGGATCTGCCGATATCGCCGAATACCATATTCGCGGGATCTGGTACTTTGATAAGCGTTTAGCTGAGCTTAAATATCGTTTACTTGGAATCGCTCCGGTGGCTCCAGATGTGAACTTTATAGATTCAGGTCAAACAGACCTTGTGGAACTGTTCTGGGTTTGGTATCCCGATGCAAGAGAAGTACTGCATGAGGCAAAAGTCTTTACCGGAAACAATACCGCTCAGGTCATTTCATTTGATCATCTTTTAAATGCCAGGAGATTTGATGGTATCATCTATAAGGAAGATAACGTTCAGGGCGATAGGGAGATCGATGAATATATTGCAGAAAATGCTTTTATGCAATTACTCGAGTCTCAACGTATCAAAGAACAGATCAGGAATTTTGAACAGGATATGTGGAGTTACTAACTCTGCCGTATTTATAAATTAAAAAGCGCTCTAATTGAGCGCTTTTTTTATGTACTTGATTGATTTTAAAAATCTGGCTTAATATCTTTAGCCCATGTTGGATTATATTATTGTCGGCCTTGGATTAAGTGGCCTGGCCATTGCTGAGGAACTCGAAAACAGAGGTGAGAAATTCCATGTTTTTGAAGATGATTCTCAGAAATCGTCTTATGTGGCCGGTGGAATCTTTAATCCCGTTATCCTAAAGAGATTTACTCCTGCCTGGAATGCTGCTGAACAAATGAAAACAGCACTTCCGTTCTATAAGCAACTGGAAAAGAAGCTGCAGGTGAAACTAATTCATCACTGGAATATCTATCGTAGATTCCACTCTGTAGAGGAACAAAATGACTGGTTTGTTGCCCTGGACAAGCCCGGACTTTCATCTTTTCTGGATCCAAAACTTGTAAAAAATGATAATCCTAATCTTATAGCGGATTATTCCCTCGGTAAAGTCCTGCACACAGGAAATATTGATACAGGTAAATTATTGGATAATTATCGAATATATCTTGGCTCCAGGCTCAATAAGGAGCATTTTAAATATTCAAATCTTGTTATAGAAAATGATCATTTTAAATACAACGATTTTAAAGCTAAAAGGATCGTCTTTTGCGAAGGATTTGGAATAAAAAAGAATCCATATTTCAGTTATTTGCCGCTTCGCGGAAATAAAGGTGAGTATATTACCATCCGGTCTGAAGATTTAAAGCTTGACTTTGCTGTGAAGTCATCAGTATTTTTAATGCCTTTGGGAAATGATCTTTATAAGGCCGGCGCTACCTACGATAATCAGGATAAATCCCCAGAAACTACCGTAAAGGCAAAAGAGCATTTAGTAAAAGAACTAAAGAAGTTTATCCGTTGTGATTTTGAAGTCGTAGATCAGGTCGCGGGGATACGTCCGGCTACCGCAGATAGGAAGCCTCTGGTGGGAGAACATCCGGAAATAGCTGGGATGTATTGTTGTAATGGTTTTGGAAGCAGGGGAGTGCTTATTGCCCCAAATATGTCTAGAGCACTTATAAACTCTATTCAGAGAACAGGCACCCTGGATCCCGAAGTAAATTTAGATCGATTTACCAAAAAGCATTATTCTGGGCATTAAGCTTTTCCTGCAGACTCCCGGTATTTGAAGAATAAATTGATCCAGATATTCCTGGACAATCTCATGATCACCGGCATGAATACTATCAAAGTCCCTACTATGCTGAAGAAAGATGCAAGTAAACTGGCTTTAAGAAAAATATAGGCGATCACAAATGCAGCTACCGCAAAAGCGATTCCTACTCCATAGCTAACATACATCGCCCCGTAAAAAAAGGAAGGTTCGATCTTATATTTGGTGTTACAATTGGAGCACCTCTCATGCATCTTCAGCACCTTATTTATTATATAAGGATTCTGCTCCCGGTACATACTTTCTTCCTGACACACAGGACATGTCCCGCTTAAAATGCTGTAGATCTTTGTTCCTTTAAGTAGGCTCATCTTATTTTTTTTGCAACGCAAATTTAAGCATCTTTGCAAAAAATATGCGTTAATGCTTAATATTCATAATCTTTCAGTTTCATTTCAGGGAGAATATCTTTTTAAAGAGGTTAGTTTCAGGCTGGGGCCTGGAGACAGAGTAGGTCTAATTGGTAAGAATGGTGCGGGAAAATCCACTTTATTAAAGATAATTGCGGGGGATCAGGAATATGATGCCGGGCAGATCGCTAAGGATAAAGAACTCAGGATAGGATTTTTGAAACAGGATCTGGATTTTGAGCAGGGGAGAACAGTTCTGGATGAAGCCCATCAGGCATTTGAAGAAATTAAGATGCTTGAGGCTAAGATGGAAATTATCAATGAACAACTAGCTACGCGAACAGATTATGAAAGTGAATCTTATAATCAGCTAATTCAGGATCTAAGTGAGATCACCCATCAATATGAGATCATAGGCGGTTACAATTATGAAGGAGAGACAGAGAAGGTGCTCCAGGGTCTTGGTTTTGAGAGAAAGGATTTTGGAAAGCTTACCCAGACATTCTCGGGTGGATGGAGAATGAGGATCGAATTGGCTAAACTATTGCTTCAGAACAATGATATATTGCTTCTGGATGAGCCTACCAACCACCTCGATATAGAAAGTATTATCTGGCTGGAAAATTTCCTGAACAATTATGCCGGTTGTGTGATGCTCGTTTCTCACGATAAGATGTTTCTTAATAATGTAACTAATCGAAGTATAGAAATATCTTTAGGGAGTATTTATGATTACAGGAAACCATATTCAGAATTCATAGAATTCCGCAAGGAATTAAGGGAGCAACAACTTGCGGCCCAGAAGAATCAACAGAAAGAAATTGAGAATACAGAGAAGCTAATCGATAAATTCCGTGCCAAGGCAAGTAAAGCATCCATGGCCCAATCCTTAATAAAGAGACTGGATAAAATAGATAGAATTGAAGTTGATGAGGACGACAATGCCGTAATGTCTGTTAACTTTCCAATTTCGGTAAACCCGGGGAAAGTCGTGATCGAAACTGAGCACCTGGGAAAATCGTACGGGGATAAGCAGGTTTTAAAAGATGTGAACCTTCTTATTGAACGCCAAAGTAAAATAGCTTTTGTTGGCCAGAACGGACAGGGGAAAACCACTTTAGCCAAGATCATTATTGGTGAGATCGAGCATGAAGGAAAGCTGAAACTGGGTCATAATGTACAGATCGGATATTTTGCCCAGAACCAGGCCGAGTACCTGGATGGGGAGAAAACTGTTTTGCAAACCATGGAGGATGCCTCGAACGAAAAGAATCGCATGAAGGTGCGAGATATGCTGGGAGCATTTCTTTTCAGAGGTGATGAAGTAGAGAAGAAAGTTAAGGTCCTTTCGGGGGGAGAGCGAAACAGGCTGGCACTTTGCAAAATGTTGTTGGAGCCGTTCAATGTGATGGTAATGGATGAACCTACCAACCACCTTGATATAAAATCCAAGAACGTTCTAAAAGATGCTCTTAAAAATTTTGAAGGTACTTTAATTATTGTATCTCACGATCGTGATTTTCTGCAAAATCTAACCAGCAGGGTTTACGAATTCAGGGATCATAAAATTAGGGAGTATCTTGGTGATATTGATTATTACCTGGAGCAGAGAAAGCTTCTGGATA
>JBFGDP010000012.1:0-18740 GCA_041580575.1 Christiangramia sp. | reverse complement strand
TTGCGCTTCAAGATCCTGGATACTTAAGGAGTTGGTAGAGTCTTCAATCTTTTCGTGCTCCATCGTAAGTTCATCTTGCTGCGTAGTTTTATCTGTGCAGGCTACCAGAAGTCTAATGATATGATAAAAATGATATTTTTCATGATTCCCAGTTTTTGTATGGGTTTGTAATAAGATTTGAGTTGTAATACTTCAGGTCACCGGTTACCTCCTGCCCCAACCAGGCAGGTTTTTGAAACTCCTCCCCCTCATCATCCAGTTCTATCTCGGCCAGAATTAACCCACGGTTGTCATCTAAAAACTCATCTACCTCATATACATGCTCCCCGTGATCTACAAAATACCGGTGTTTCTCTATTCTGCCCGGCTCGCACAACTTTAAAAGCTCCCGGGCTTCGTTAACCGGGATCTCTTTTTCCCACTCGAACCGGCTCAAACCGTTCTCTGAAGATTTTCCCTTGATGGTCATAAAAGCGTTATCGTCAAAGATCCTTATCCTAATAGTACGGTCTGGGTGTGTATTAAGGTAAGCCTGGATAAATAATGTTTTTTTCGAAGCTTCGTTCTTAAAGTCTTCTGAAGTCACTAAAAATTTTCTTTCTATTTCTGTCATGCTATTTCTTCCTTTCTGCAATTTCCTTGATCTCGTCATTTTGTATCCGGCCGCTTTCATATTCATTATTCGCAAGTATGATCATTGCTTCTGCGATCGTTTCAGGTTGGATGGTTCGGTATTTTTTTAATTTTCCTATCAGCAGGTGGTCGCCAACATTCATGATCTTTTTCCACAGGTATTCAAAAGGCCTGCGTTCGTCCCTGTGACCTCCAATAAGTGATGGTTGCAAGATATATGTATTTGGAATTCCCTGTTCTATAACAGCACCTTCCATTTCACCTTTCACCCGGTTATAAAAGATCCTGCTATGCTCATCGGCTCCCATTGCCGAAATCACCTGGAAGGTGGCTATTCCATTTTTACGGCATAATTTTGCCGCCGTAGCAGGAATACCAAAGTCTACCTTACGGTACAATTCATCATCTGGGGTCTTGCTTTGGGTTGAACCAATGCAGCAATAAACCTCATCTGCTTTAAAAAGCTCTTCAAATTGATCAAGCTCAAAAAGATCTATAAGGTATTCCTCAATTTTTTCATGTTTTCGGGAAACATGGCGACGGGTAAAAACCCTGACCTTGTGGTATCGATCGTCTTTCACAAGTTTGTCCAGAAGTATTCCCCCGGTCAATCCTGTGGCTCCCAGAATTATGGCTGTTTTTTGTTCCATGGTTTTTAAAATCTTCTCTATCAAATATAAGTTTTATGCACCAAGGCCGGAACAGAATCAGGCTTAAGTTGGTTTAATCCTCTTTGAGAATGCTTGTATACAGAGAGCCTGGCACCTGCATTTTTTGGAAAAGTAACTTCCGTAGTTCGATAAGGATGAAGAGAAATCGCAGGGAAGTAATTTCCGCTTTTACGACGGTTTGCGAAAATATAGTTTCACTAAATTTACAGGGTGGAAAGACTGCGCAAAATTATCCATATAGATATGGATGCTTTTTATGCCTCGGTAGAGCAACTGGATAATCCTGAATTAAGAGGGAAACCGGTGGCGGTAGGTGGTAGTTCTCAAAGGGGTGTGGTGAGTGCCGCCAGTTATGAAGCCCGAAAATATGGTGTGCGCAGTGCTATGAGCAGTATTATTGCCAAACGAAACTGTCCCGACCTTATATTTGTAAAACCACGTTTTGAACGGTATAAGGAGATCTCGGGTCAAATTCGGGAAGTATTTTTTGAATATACAGACCTGGTAGAACCGCTCTCCCTGGATGAGGCTTACCTTGATGTGACCACAAATAAAAAGGGACTCATGAGTGCCACTCTTATCGCTAAACGGATAAGGGATAGGATCAAGGAAAAAACCGGTTTGAATGCCTCTGCCGGAATCTCCATCAACAAATTTATCGCCAAGGTTGCCAGTGATATCAATAAACCTAACGGGCAAAAAACGGTCCCACCAGAAGAGGTGTTAGAATTTCTTGAAGACCTTGATATTCGCAAATTCTACGGCGTGGGCAAGGTAACGGCTGAAAAGATGTATCGTTTGGGTATTTTCACGGGGAAAGATTTAAAGGGAAAATCTGAAGAATATCTAACAGAACACTTCGGAAAAAGCGGCGCGCATTTTTATAAGGTGGTTCGCGGTATCCACAACAGTGAGGTTAAGCCTCACAGAACCCGAAAATCCCTGGGCGCTGAAAGAACCTTTAATGAGAATATTTCATCTGAAATTTATATGTTGGAAAAGCTGGAAAATATCGCTGAAGAAATAGAACGAAGGCTTAACAAGAGTGATGTAGCGGGAAAGACCGTAACCCTGAAAATAAAGTACAGCGATTTTAGCCTGCAAACCCGGAGTAAAACGATCAATTACTTTATATCCGGTAAGGATTTGATCCTCGAGATAGCCAAAGAGCTTTTATACCAGGAGAAAATGAAGAATTCGGTTAGACTACTGGGAATTTCACTTTCCAATCTCAATACCGATAAAGGAGAAGTTTCAGAAGAGCAAAAAGAAATATCGGTTCAATTAAAATTTAAATTTTAAAAATTCTTGCACTCCCTATCAACGGTAATTTCTACTGATTAGACATAAGGATTATAAATACTTCAAGATACTGAAACTTACTAAAGACACCATGAAAATCTCTTTCAAGCACAGTCAGTACGGTGGGACTTTCCGGACCATAACCGATGTTCTGGTAAGAGAGGGACTCGATATTGGAGACCGATATTTTCACCATTAAAAAACGGACACCCGCCGTGGCAAATGTCCGTTAAATATGTTGTTGGTAATATTCTATTCTATTTCTGAAACCCTCAGGGTATTCACCATTCCTTTTGCGGTAATTGGCATCGCCGCTAGATTAATGGTAAAATCACCAGTTTCAACGAATTTGAATTTCTTCGCCATAGCACTGATGTCTTCAATAGTTTCATCTGTACTCACAAACTTATCATAATAAAAAGCCTTAACCCCCCATAATAAACTCAACTGGTTAAGGATCCTTCTATTCGAAGTAAATACCAGAATATGGGCCTCCGGTCTCCAGGCAGAGATCTGGAAAGCTGTGTAGCCACTATTGGTAAGAGTGCAAATCGCCTTAGCCTTGATCTCGTTCGCCATATGCGCTGCATGGTAACAAACTGCCTTGGTAATATATCTTTTAGTCTTTACGTGTGGCGGTTCATGCGGCACTTTAATAAGCGGTGAATTCTCTACACTATGAAGGATCTGGGCCATCTTCTGGATCACCTGTACGGGATATTGTCCCACCGAAGTTTCCCCACTTAACATTACCGCATCTGCACCATCCATAACAGAGTTTGCTACATCATTCACCTCAGCTCTTGTTGGCGTGAGGCTGGTAATCATAGTTTCCATCATCTGGGTGGCAATGATCACCGGGATTCTTGCTTTTTTAGCTGTGAGCACCAGTTTTTTCTGAATTAGCGGTACTTCCTGTGCCGGGATTTCCACGCCCAGGTCACCACGAGCCACCATAAGACCATCACAGTAAGCCACGATCTTATCTATATTTTCAACTCCCTCGGGCTTTTCTATCTTCGCTACAATCGGGATCTTATATTCTGAATGCTCTTTAATAAGGTTTTGAAGTTCTATAAGGTCTTCGGCATGTCTCACAAATGAAAGTGCCATCCAGTCCACCCCTATTTCGCAGGCGAAGATGGCATCTTGTACATCTTTCTCGGTTAATGCCGGTAATGAGATATTAGTATTCGGCAGGTTTACTCCTTTTTTAGACTTCAATGGTCCTCCCTGGATAACCTTTGTCTTTACTTCATTCTTTTTGTTGGTGGTCACCACCTCAAAAATAAGTTTCCCGTCATCGAGTAATATTCTTTCTCCGGCCTTTACATCCCGGGGAAAAGAATCATAATTCATATAAACCCTTTCCGCGGTTCCCTTGAATTCTTTACCGGTAGCAAAAACGATCTCGTCTCCTTCGCTTACCACGACCTCCTCCTTCATGACTCCAACCCTTAGTTTAGGCCCTTGGAGATCACCCAGGATAGCAGCATTGAATCCGTCTTCTTCATTAAGTTCTCTAATCATCTGGATCCTATCTTTCACGTCCTCGTAATCTGCGTGAGAGAAATTTATACGGAAAACGTTTACCCCTTCCTGCAACATTCTTCTTAAGACTTCCTTACTACTGGTTGCAGGGCCCAGGGTAGCGACTATTTTTGTTTTCTTGTTGGTAGGCATTATTCGAAAATTAGATTTTGTTTAGATTTTAGTTTATCTACATCAATGGCATAAGCAGCCTGGACGCCGGGGATTTGCCCAATTTTATTAACCAGGATCGTAAACTCTCCGGGCGCGATCTCTTCACTTAGCTTAAGGAAGTAATCTACTTTATCATATTCAGGGATAAGATAAACCTCCTGCGGACTTAGTTCTTCTTCAGCAAACAGGGATCCGGAACTCAGGATCTTCTTAGGTTCTCCCTTGAATTTATTACTCACAAGGTCGAGGCTATAATAGGAATTTGGGTCTTTATGCGAAAACAATGCATAAAAAGCATCATATTCTGTATGATTAAAGTCTATATCCCGCCTCTCTCTTTCCAGTTTGATCTGGAGGTGTTTATTTAAAAAATACGCCATCTTGTATCCTTCAAGAGAAGAATAAATGGCGATCAAATAAAAATGTTCATCCTCAACTTCCAGAAGCATTTTATGCGATTGCATAAACTATAACTTTAAGGCTAAAGATACTATATGATTAACAAAATGAAGATTTTAAGGCCTTAAAATTCATAATTTTCTACGAAAACGTTATAGTTTACAACAATTCCATAAAAATTATTCTATCCTATTTTGCAGCGCATAATAGGCCCTTTTGGAAGCTTTTTCCTCTGCTTTCTTCTTTGAGGTTGCTCTTGCTTTAGCTACCACCCTGTTATTGATCCGTAATTTTACAGCAAAATGTTTTAGTTCATCATTGCCTGTATCTTCATAAACATCGTAATCGAACTCCTTTTTCTCCTTTTGGCACCACTCTATGACCAGGCTCTTATAACTAATCACCTTCCCTTCGAGTTGCTCGATATCTACGTATGGATCTATCACCCGCTCGTAGATAAAACGCTTACAGTATTTATAACCCCGATCCAGGTAGATTGCGCCTACCAGCGCTTCGAATAAATTCCCATGAATGTTTACTCCAAATTGTTCTTTCGGGATATTGGTCTGCACATGTTTGATGAGTCCCAGGTCCTTACCGAGCTCATTCAAATGCTTACGGCTAACCACCTTAGATCTCATTTTGGTAAGATAACCCTCGTTACCACCGGGAACAGCCTTATAGAGGTGAGAAGCCACCACGGCGCTCAACATGGCATCCCCAAGGAATTCCATACGCTCAAAATTTATGGCATTCCCTTCTTCATCTTTCCGGTTAAGAGAACGATGGGTAAAGGCTTTTTTATAATAGGTAATGGATTTAGGTTTAAATCCAAGTATTTGGGTAAGTATATTAAAAAAATTCCCGCCTTTAGAAGAACGGGAATTTAATATGTTACGAATAACGCTCATTGGTTACTCGTCAAGTTTTTTAAACACCACGCAAGCATTGTGGCCTCCAAAACCAAAGGTATTGCTCATCACCACATTAACATCTCGTTTCTGAGCTTTATTAAGAGTAAGATTAAGCTGTGGATCTATGTTCTCATCTATAGTCTCATGATTAATCGTTGGAGGTACCAGACCATGCTTCATGGAAAGTATAGCGGCGATAGCCTCTATAGCTCCGGCAGCACCTAAAAGGTGACCTGTCATCGATTTTGTCGAGTTGATATTGATGTTTTTGGCATGATCACCAAATACCTTGGAGATAGCTTTCAATTCAGCCACATCTCCCAGCGGGGTCGAAGTTCCATGCGTGTTGATCGCATCAACATCTTCCGGTTTAAGACCTGCATTTTGAAGGCAGTTCTTCATCACTGCGACCACTCCGTCTCCTTCAGGATGCGGCGCTGTCATATGATAAGCGTCAGATGATAGACCACCACCTAAAACTTCGGCATAGATCTTTGCCCCACGGGCTTTAGCGTGCTCATATTCTTCTAATATAAGCGCTCCTCCACCTTCACCGAGTACAAATCCATCCCTGGTAGCATCAAATGGTCTTGAAGCTGTTTGCGGACTTTCATTCCTGGTAGAAAGGGCATGCATTGCATTAAATCCACCCATCCCGGCTAAAGTCACCGCAGCTTCAGATCCTCCTGATACAATTACATCACTAAGCCCTAAACGAATATTGTTCAGCGCGTCTATCATTGCATTTGCCGAAGAAGCACATGCAGATACCGTGGTGTAATTCGCTCCCATAAATCCATGTTTAATAGAGATATTACCCGGGGCAATATCTGCGATCATTTTTGGAATAAAGAACGGATTGAATCTTGGAGATCCGTCACCCTCAGCGAAGTTGATAACCTCGTTCTGGAAGGTTTCCAGACCACCTATCCCTGCACCCCAGATAACACCAACACGGTATTTATCTACCGCATCAAGGTCAAGACCTGAATCTTCAATAGCTTCGTCTGCAGCCACCATGGCATATTGAGCAAACCTATCCAGTTTTCTGGCTTCCTTTCGGTCAAAATGGTCGAGGGGATTGAAATTCTTGAGTTCGCAAGCGAATTTAGTCTTGAACTTTTCGGTATCAAAATAAGTGATAGGCGCGCTACCACTTCTACCGTTTTTTAGTCCATCCCAATATTCCTCTAAATTGTTACCAATTGGGGTTAAGGCACCAAGGCCTGTAACTACTACTCGCTTTAACTCCATATGGTGTGTTGATTTTATTTCTTAGCGTCTTCGATATATGAAATTGCCTGACCTACAGTAGCAATGTTCTCTGCCTGATCGTCTGGGATCTGAATGTCGAATTCCTTCTCAAATTCCATGATCAATTCTACTGTGTCTAGTGAATCAGCACCCAAGTCGTTGGTGAAGCTGGCTTCGTTTACAACTTCATTTTCGTCAACACCTAATTTGTCAACGATTATAGCTTTTACTCTTGATGCAATGTCTGACATAATTTTTTATTTTAATTTTGATTAGGTGGCAAAAATAAAAAACTTTATTTTAAAACCGATTTTTACTCTAAAAATGTGGCGGTAATTTACATAAAAATCGTTTAAAGCTTTTAATTTTACACCTTAATAAATGTTAACAGCCTTATTTTGAGCAATAAAGAGAATGCAAAACATAATAAGATTATTATTTTTGCTTCAGGTTCCGGCACGAACGCCGAAAATATCATCAAATTCTTCCAGAAATCCAACAATACCGAGGTCGCTGCTGTTTTTTCTAACCGTCGATCTGCCGGGGCATTAAAAAGAGCACATAATCTTAATGTAAAAGCATTGCTCTTTGACCGCGAAGCATTCTACAACAGCAATGAAATTTTGAATATTATTAAGGATATCGATCCAGACCTCATCGTACTCGCCGGTTTCCTTTGGCTTTTCCCTTCAAATATCATCAGGGAATTCCCGAATAAGATCATTAATATTCATCCGGCCTTATTGCCCAAACACGGCGGTAAGGGAATGTATGGTTCCAAAGTTCACGAAACAGTTATTTCAGAAGGCGATAAAGAAAGTGGAATTACTATTCATTATGTCAACGAGAAATATGATGAGGGACAGACCATTTTTCAGGCTAGCACTAAAATCGACGCAGATGATACACCAGAAAGCCTGGCCCGCAAGATTCATGAGCTGGAATACAAACATTTTCCTGAAGTAATTCAGCAACTTTTAGAAAAAAACGACTAGTGCAGGCTCCTAAAGTACATATATATACAGACGGTGCAGCCAGGGGCAACCCGGGACCGGGGGGATACGGCATTGTAATGGAATGGGTTGGAAAACCATATCGCAAGGAATTCTCTTATGGCTACAAGAAGACCACGAATAACCGGATGGAATTGCTCGCTGTGATTGTGGCCTTAAAGCAGCTCAAAAACCCAGGAACCCCGGTAAAAGTATTTACAGATTCTAAATACGTCGCTGATGCAGTCAACAAAGGATGGCTGTTTGGCTGGGAGAAAAAAGGGTTTGTAAACAGAAAGAATAGCGACCTCTGGAAAGAATTGCTTAAAGAATTAAGAAAACACCAGGTCCAATTTCAATGGATCAAAGGTCATAATGACCATCCACAGAATGAGCGTTGTGATGCCCTTGCCGTCATGGCTTCCAAACGAGAAAACCTGCCCGAAGATATTGGATACAAAGCTTAACATTTAGGAGTCACATTGAGGTTTATACCTTGAAAAACAAACTGTATATTTGCAGCGTCAATTTAAAATCTGTTATGAGCAAATTACTTATTGTTGGAACCGTTGCGTTCGATGCTATTGAAACACCTTTTGGAAAAACCGATAAGATCCTTGGGGGTGCTGCCACCTATATAGGTCTGTCTGCATCTAATTTTGATGTGGAAAGCGCTGTAGTCTCTGTGGTTGGTGATGATTTCCCAAAAGAATATCTGGACCTGCTGGAGAAGAACAATATTAATATTGAAGGACTGGAAGTTGTAGAGGGTGGTAAAACATTCTTCTGGAGCGGGAAATATCATAATGATCTTAATTCGAGGGATACTCTAGATACCCAATTGAATGTCCTTGCAGATTTTAATCCGGTCGTACCGGAATCTCATAAGGATTCTGAATTTGTGATGCTTGGAAACCTGCACCCGCTGGTACAATTAAGCGTACTTGACCAGGTGAAAAACCCAAAGCTGGTTGTTCTGGACACTATGAACTTCTGGATGGATAATACCTTAGATGACCTCATGAAGGTTATTGCCCGTGTAGATGTTATTACCATCAATGACGAAGAAGCGCGTCAACTTTCCGGGGAATATTCCCTCGTTAAGGCTGCCAGAAAGATCGAAGAGATGGGACCAAAGTATGTAGTGATAAAAAAGGGAGAACACGGAGCTTTATTATTTCATAAAGATCAGGTATTCTTTGCCCCGGCACTACCGCTGGAAGAGGTATTTGATCCTACCGGAGCCGGCGACACCTTCGCAGGTGGGTTTATAGGCTATCTGGCCAGAACTGAAGATATTTCTTTTGAAAATATGAAGCGTGCGATCATATATGGTTCCAACCTTGCTTCCTTTTGTGTAGAAAAATTTGGCACAGAGAGAATGCAGACTCTCACCGGAGACCAGGTTAATAAAAGGCTTGAAGAGTTCAAGAAATTAACTCAATTTGAAACACACCTAGATTAAAATAGCGCCCTGTAATTACAGGGCTTTTTTTGTGACAAACACAACAATTCCTAAGGACACAACATTATGAGTGATGCTTTAAAACATGAATGCGGAATCGCGCATATTAGGCTTTTAAAACCTCTAGACTATTATAAAGAAAAATACGGCACGGCATTTTATGGTGTAAATAAAATGTATCTCCTAATGGAGAAGCAGCATAACCGCGGGCAGGACGGTGCCGGATTTGCAAGTATCAAACTTAACACCATTCCAGGGGAGCGATATATAAGCAGAGTACGCTCTAACCAGGCTCAACCTATTCAGGATATTTTTGAACAGATCAATCAAAGGATCAATGACGAAATAAAAGAGAATCCTGAATATGCTGATGATACAGATCTACAGAAGAGACATATTCCTTACCTGGGCGAGGTTTTTCTTGGTCACGTAAGGTATGGCACCTTTGGGAAGAACAGTATAGAGAGTGTTCATCCTTTCCTAAGACAAAATAACTGGATGCATAGAAATCTTATAGTCGCGGGGAATTTTAACATGACCAATGTTAATAAACTCTTCAATAACCTGGTAGAACTGGGCCAGCACCCTAAAGAACGTGCAGATACGGTTACCGTGATGGAAAAGATAGGTCACTTTTTAGACTCTGAAGTCAGGAAACTTTATAAAAAACTGAAGAACGAGGGATATTCTAAGGTCGAGGCCTCCCCAATCATAGCTGAAAAATTAAATGTAGCCAAGATCTTGAAGAAATCATCCAAGAACTGGGACGGTGGATATGCGATGGCCGGATTAATTGGGCATGGGGATTCTTTTGTACTCCGTGATCCTGCCGGGATAAGACCAGCTTATTATTATAAGGATGATGAAGTGGTAGTAGTAGCTTCAGAAAGACCGGTGATTCAAACGGTGTTCAACGTAGATTTTAATGATGTACATGAACTGCCACCAGGGAACGCGATTATTACCAAGAAGAATGGAGACGTCTCTATTAAAGAAATTATTAAGCCGCTGGTTAGAAAAGCATGCTCTTTTGAACGTATCTATTTTTCCCGTGGTAGTGATGCTGAAATTTACCAGGAGCGTAAAATGCTGGGGCGTCTATTGATGCCCGATGTATTGAAATCGATTGAACATGACACCTTAAAAACGGTGTTTTCGTTTATACCAAATACAGCCGAGACCTCTTTCTACGGAATGGTAGAAGCCGCTCAGGATGAATTGAACAAGCAAAAAAATGAAGCTATCCTCGATGAAAAGGAGACATTAACCGATGCCCGGCTTCAGGAAATATTATCTCATCGATTAAGAACAGAAAAGATCGCCATCAAGGATGTAAAGCTTAGAACTTTCATTACTGAAGACAGCAGCCGTGATGACCTGGTCGCACATGTATATGATGTTACCTATGGGGTGGTAAAACCAGATGATAATCTTGTCATTATAGATGACAGCATCGTGAGGGGTACTACTTTAAAGAAAAGTATCATTAAAATGATGGACAGGTTAAAACCGAAGAAGATCGTGGTGGTATCTTCTGCACCACAAATCAGGTATCCCGATTGTTATGGTATAGATATGGCCAGACTGGAGGATCTGGTTGCATTCAGAGCGGCTTTAGACCTCTTGAAAGATCATGGAAAGTACGATATAGTTGAGAAAGTGTACGAAAAGTGCAAATTACAGGTAGACCTGGATGACCGGGAGGTTCAGAATTTTGTGAAGGAAATCTATGAGCCATTTACCGATGAGGAAATATCAGATAAGATCTCTACTTTATTATGTGATAAAGATGTAAAGGCCGAGGTAAAAGTTATTTATCAAACGGTTGATAATTTGCATAAGGCATGTCCGAAAAATCTTGGTGACTGGTATTTCACCGGAGACTATCCAACTGCAGGAGGAAACAGGGTTGTAAACAGAGCATTTATGAACTTTTTCGAGGGAAAAAAGGATAGAGCTTATTAATACGCGCCGTTTATCCTGAAAAAATTGCACTTTATCTAATAATCTTTGTGTGTCATTAAATTCTATCTACATTAGTGTCGCCATAACATAAGTAGGTTAAGTTCATGGTAGATTTGGGGCAAAAAAAGGTGGAATTCATTCCGCCTTTTTTTATGTCCCGTCACTTTCTTCTTTGCGGAATTATATTACCGAAAAACAAACAAATAATTGGTTTTCAGCACATTAACTATTTAACCGGTAGTTCATCTAAAAAATTAAATTCACCCGTTTATTCTTGTTATCTTTAGAATACCATAGCATAAGTAGGTTAAGTTCATGGTAGATTTGGGGCAAAAAAAGGTGGAATTTTAATTCCGCCTTTTTTTATGCGCCACCTCATGAAGAAAAAGTTAAAAAAACTTACAAAAAACTGAATTACAACATTTTAACCATTTTACAGGTAGTTCATCTAAAAACTGAAATCTATAAAGAAATTCGTTATATATTCACTATACCATAGCATAAGTAGGTTAAGTTCATGGTAGATTTGGGGCAAAAAAAGGTGGAATTTATTCCGCCTTTTTTTATGGAGTGAATTGATCTAATTATCTTTATGACGCAAAAAAAAAGCCGCTTATCGCGGCCTTTTATACTTTATAGAATTAAACTCTATTTTGCTTTAGCATACCTGCTGGATACTTCTTTCCAGTCTATTACATTAAAGAAAGCATCAATATATTCCGGACGCTTGTTTTGATAGTTTAAATAATAAGCGTGTTCCCATACATCCAGGCCAAGGATTGGAGTTCCCCCACAGCCAACTTCGGGCATAATAGGATTATCCTGGTTTGGAGTAGAACACACTTCTACTTTTCCACCCTCATGAACACATAACCATGCCCAACCAGATCCAAACTGACCTGCGGCCGCCTTGGAAAATTCATCCTTAAAAGCCTCGAAAGACCCATAAGCACTATCTATCGCATCGGCAAGGTCACCTTCTGGCTTACCTCCACCCTCAGGAGACATGATCTCCCAAAATAGGCTGTGGTTGTAAAATCCACCACCATTGTTGCGAACCGCTTTGTTGGACATATCAAGATTCTTAAGAATGTTCTCAATATTTTTCCCCTCCATATCTGTTCCTTCAATGGCATCATTTAATTTTTTGGTGTAACCAGCGTGATGTTTACCATGGTGAATTTCCATAGTTCTTGCATCAATATGTGGTTCCAATGCGTCAAAGGCATATTTTAATTTTGGTAACTCGAAAGACATAATTATCTAAATTTTTTGTGATTAGTACTTAAACTGTCCCAAATTTAGCTATTAGCCTATTTAATGGAAATTTTTTCGTGTTATAAAATACTTAAAAGGATTGCAGATATGAATCTCATTTTTATTTTACATTTAAACTTTTCGAATTTTAGCTAACCCCATTAATATCAGTCTTTTTGAAAAACTCCTTTAATATTTACAATGCGTCTGCCGGTTCTGGTAAAACATTCACCCTTGTAAAAGAATATCTTAGCTTACTCTTCACCTCCTCGAAAAAGGATCGCTATAAAAATATCCTGGCCATAACGTTTACCAATAAAGCTGTTGGTGAGATGAAGAAAAGAATCATCGACAGCCTTGCTGAATTTTCTAAGGAAGAATCCTCTATAGACAACAATGCATTATTAAAAGCGATTTCAGAAGAAACAGGGCTCCCTCCTACTTTGATAAAACAGAAATCTGCAGAAATTTTAAAAAGCATCATTCATAACTACGCTGCTTTCGAGATCTCTACCATAGATGGCTTTACGCACCGGGTACTACGAACATTTGCCAGGGACCTGGGAATCCCGATGAATTTTGAAGTCGAGCTAAGTGCAGACGATATTTTACTGGAGGCAGTGGAAAGTTTAATTAGCCGGGCGGGTACAGATAAGAAGCTTACGAAAGTGCTGATTGATTATACGCTGTCTAAAACCGATGACGATAAAAGCTGGGATATAAGCCGTGACCTGTTCCAGATCGCGAGACTATTGATAAATGAAAACCACCAAAAGGCGGTAGAAACGCTAAAGACAAAAACTTTAGAGGATTTTGAGAAATTCGGCAGAAAACTTAATACCGATATTAAGGCCGCAGAAGAAACTTTGAAACTTTCAGCAGAATCATTTTTCGATCTTATAGAAAGCAGCGGCATCCAGGAATCTGATTTTAGTGGGAAGTATGTTCCAAAACATTTCAGAAAGCTTGAATCTGGCGCTACAATGGTAAATTTCAGCGCAAAATGGGCTGAGAATATAGCAGATCAGCCTTTATATCCCAAGAAAGCCAGTGAAGATGCCAAAATAGCTCTTGATGGCATTCAGGATGAAATTGTAGGGATCTTCAATACCACTAAAAAAGCCTATTTCCAGATAGAATTTTTAGAAGAAATCAAAAAGAATCTGGTACAATTATCCCTACTCAATGAGATCAACAGGGAGGTGGAAGCTATAAAGAAAGATCGTAACCTGGTACTGATTTCAGAATTTAATCCCAGGATAAGCGAACAGGTGAAAGATCAGCCGGTGCCATTTATTTATGAACGCCTGGGTGAACGCTACCAGCATTATTTTATCGATGAATTCCAGGATACCTCTACGATGCAATGGGAAAACCTCATTCCGTTAGTGGGAAATAAGCTGGATTCTGCAGAGCCTGCGGGATTAACCCTCGTGGGGGATGCAAAACAAAGTATTTACAGATGGCGCGGTGGACGAGCTGAACAGTTGATTGATCTTAGCAATAAAAAGGTTACCCCTTTTCAAACAGGGCAAAATGTGGTGAATTTACCCGATAATTTCAGAAGCGGCTCTGAGGTGGTGAATTTCAATAACAGTCTTTTTAATTATGCAGCTCTTTCACTGAATTTTCCTGAATACGCCGACCTTTTCAAAAACTCTGCTCAAAATCCAAAAAAAGGGGATTTTGGTTATGTGAAGATCGAATTTGTAAAAGCCGCCAATCGTGAGGAAGAATTTGAGATCTACCCTGAAAAGATCCTTAATATCATTCAAGAACTTGACAAAAAAGGGTTTAAGCGGAAAGATATCTGTATTTTGACCCGAAAGCGAAAAGAAGGCGTCGCCATCGCTGAATTTCTTAGCGAACATTCAATTTCAGTCATTTCTTCTGAAACGCTTTTGCTTTCCCAATCTCCGGAAGTAGGTTTTATTGTGAACATCCTTAGCTTTTCAATGAATCCACAGGATGATCATCTAAAACTAAGCATCTTTGATTACCTGTCTGGACGCTTAATGGAAAAATATGAAAGTCACCATATCCTGGTAAAATACCTGCCCGAAGATGGCTCGGATTTTTTCGCCTGGCTGGAAGATCATGACCTGCAATTCGATATGTCCATGCTTAAAAGGCTTTCCCTATATGAAGCTGTGGAATATATAATAAGATCATTTAAACTGGTAAATAGATCTGATGCCTATATTCAATTCTTTCTTGATTTCGTCTTCGAGACAGCTCAAAAGACTTCAAACGGTCTCAGTGATTTTTTAAATAAATGGGAACAAAATAAAGAAAAACTCAGTATCGTAGTACCTGAAGCTGACAATGCCGTACAAATCATGACCATACATAAATCTAAGGGGTTGGAATTTCCGGTCGTGATCTATCCGTTTGCTAATTCAGACCTTCAGGATACCAGGAACGATAATCTCTGGCTTGAGATCAATAACGAGCACATTCCCATCGCTTATGTAAGTGCATCTCAAAAAATGCTCAACTGGAATGAGAATGCTGCACTTAAATACCGGGACCTGGTATACAAGAATGAATTAGATACACTTAATATACTTTACGTTGCCTGCACCAGGGCTTCCCAGCAATTATATATAATTTCCAATTATAACGAGAAACCTAAAAAATCATCGAATATATCAGATATACTTTCAGCTTTCTTGAAAACTACCGGGAAGTGGAATGATAAGCTTATCTGCGAATTCGGAAATCCGGCCAAAACTTTTGACACGATAGATTCAGAGAATTACAGTGTGGAGCCGGAGAATTTTTACTCTTCAGCAACTCAAAACCAGTCAGTGAATATAGTCACCAGGTCTGGAAGCCTTTGGGATTCCAGGCAACAGGAAGCTATAGAAAAAGGAGAGATCGCACATGAAATCCTTGCCCGGATCAATGAAGCTATGGATATTTCCTACGCTATTAACTGGGCTATTAGCGATGGACTTATCCTGGAAGAGTCCAGAGACGAGATCACCAATTTGATCTCTGATATAATTGAACATCCGGAGCTTGAGCAATACTACGCTTCCGGAACCCGCAATTTGAATGAAAGGGAAATCATAACGACTTCAGGAAAAAGAGTACGACCAGACAGGTTAAATTTTGACGGTAATAAAGTGAATATTCTTGATTACAAAACAGGTGGGTTTGTAGATACCCACACCAGGCAGGTTTCAGAATACGCTAAAGCTTTGACTGAAATGGGCTATGAGGTTGATAAATGTTTATTGATTTATACGAATAACCCCATTATCATTAAAAATGTATAAAAGAAGTTTAAATTTGTGGTGCCTGTTTTTGTAAGGTAACCAATAACTATAGGTTAGAAAATTTAAAAATATATTCAAAAAAATTGAACTATGTACGGAGCTATAAAAGAGCATTTAGAAAAAGAGATCGAAGAGATCAAAGAAGCTGGCCTTTATAAAAGAGAGCGGATTATCACCAGTCCCCAGGATGCCGTGATCAAGATTGCCTCTGGCGAAGAGGTGATCAACTTTTGCGCAAATAATTACCTGGGCTTATCTTCCCATCCCGAGGTGGTGCAGGCTGCAAAGGATACTCTGGATTCTCATGGATTTGGAATGTCTAGTGTGCGTTTTATATGTGGAACCCAGGATATTCACAAGGAACTGGAAAAGAAGATTGCAGATTTCTATGGAACTGAAGATACAATTCTATATGCGGCGGCATTTGATGCCAATGGCGGAATTTTTGAACCTCTCTTAACCGCCGAAGACGCCATTATTTCAGATTCCCTTAACCATGCATCCATCATTGATGGTGTTCGCTTATGTAAGGCTGCCAGATACCGCTATGAAAATGGCAATATGGAAGACCTCGAGAAACAGCTTATAACCGCAAATGAAAAAGGAGCCAGGTTCAAAATCATTGTAACAGATGGTGTTTTTTCTATGGACGGCCTGGTTGCACCATTAGACAAAATTTGTGACCTGGCAGAAAAACATGATGCTATGGTGATGATAGATGAATGCCATGCCACCGGTTTTATCGGTGAACAGGGAATAGGAACCCTGGAAGAAAAGGGGGTATTAGACAGGATTGATATTATAACCGGTACCCTTGGAAAAGCATTAGGTGGAGCTATGGGTGGATATACTACTGCCAAAAAAGAGATCATCGATATTCTTAGGCAAAGATCAAGACCTTACTTATTTTCCAACTCCCTGGCACCTGCTATTGTAGGAGCGTCTATCAAGGTGTTTGATATGCTTAAGACAGATAATAGCCTGAGGAAGAAATTAAAGGACAATACGGCGTATTTTAAAAAAGGCATCAAGGATGCAGGCTTTGAGATCATCGATGGAGAATCGGCCATAGTACCGGTAATGCTTCATGACGCCAAGCTATCACAGGATATGGCAGACAAATTACTTGAGGAAGGTATCTACGTTATCGGGTTCTTTTATCCAGTAGTACCTAAAGGTAAGGCCAGAATAAGAGTCCAACTATCTGCGGCTCACGACAAAGAACATTTAGACAAAGCAATTAGTGCATTTACTAAAGTAGGGAAAGAATTAGGCGTGATATAAGGTAAAAATAGCTTTTACAGACCCTTTAAGTTATTCACAAAATGATTGATAACCAGTTAGTAAAATGCTTATAAAACCCTTGGAATCGCGCTGTAATTAAGAAAACTTTATTATTTTTACCTTTGTTAATATACATTAAGAATATACTTTTGTTCACAATTAACACTTAAAACTAAACAATTAAATATGAAACATCTTAGCAAAATTGTATTGGCCACATTACTGATATTTGGCTTTACTTCGGTTAAGGCACAGGATGCCGATAACCCTTGGGCAATTGGTATTGGTACCAATGCAGTTGATTTCTACCCGGTTGGTGAGGATGCTCCTCGCGGCGGTATGTTCGACGAATATTTCAATTCTGGTGATCACTGGAATGTTCTTCCTGCAGTCTCAAGACTTTCTGTTTCCAGATATATTGGAGCAGGATTTGTTGGTGAATTGAGTGGTTCTATCAACCAGATCGATAAGTACGGAGATAGAAGTGTAGGCGATTTAGCTTACTATTCAGTTGATCTTAGTGCCGATTACAGCCTTAGAGCTATGCTTAATGGTGGATGGTTTGATCCAGTTGTTGGTATTGGTGGTGGTTACGTTTGGATTGGTGACCAGGATGGTCAGGATATCGCAAACGCAGATTCTGCTACTCTTAACGGGAAACTTGGTATCAACTTCTGGTTTTCAGACAATATCGCGCTATCTATAGAGTCTAAATACAAGCACGCTTTCGAACCTGAAACTGCTAAACATTTCCAACACGCTGCCGGTATCAAATTCATCTTCGGAGGAAAAGATACAGATGGTGACGGAATCTATGACAAAAACGACGAGTGTCCAGAAACTCCAGGTCTAGCCGAGTTCAACGGTTGTCCTGATACTGACGGTGACGGAATCGAAGATCGTCAGGATGCATGTCCAGATAAAGCTGGTCTTGCTGAATTCGACGGATGTCCTGATACTGATGGTGACGGTGTAGCCGATCCTGATGATGACTGTCCAGAAGTAGCTGGTCTTGCTGAATTAAACGGATGCCCTGATACTGATGGTGACGGTGTAAGAGACAATGAAGATAACTGTCCGGAAGAAGCTGGTCCTGCTGAGAACGACGGATGCCCATGGCCTGATACTGACGGTGACGGAATCCTTGATAAGGATGATGACTGTCCAGAAGAAGCTGGTCCTGCTTCATCTAACGGATGTCCAGAGCCAACTGCTGAAGTAATTACTGAATTGAACGAATATTCTAAAACTGTATTATTCGATCTTAACAAAGCGACTATCAGAAAAGAATCTGAAGAAGCTCTTCAGTCTATCGTAGACATCATGAATGAGTATTCTACTACTATCTTCCACGTTGAAGGACATACAGATAGTACAGGTAGCGATGCTTACAACATGAAGCTTTCTAAGGAGCGTGCTGCTTCTGTAGCTAAATGGTTAGAAGAGCATGGTGTACCTTCTAAGAGATTAACTTCTGAAGGATACGGTGAAACTCAGCCAATTGCTACTAACAGTACTGCTAAAGGAAGACAGGAAAACAGACGTGTTGAAATTTCTCTTGATAAAGACAGAGAGATGAAAGATGCTTCTGAGCAATAGGAATTAATTCCTGATAA
>JBFGDP010000011.1:0-19359 GCA_041580575.1 Christiangramia sp. | reverse complement strand
TTTGTAGTGCGGGCCATGATCTATATCACAAAAATTAATTATCGCTGTTTTCAATTCTGAATCCTACATGGGTTATTCCCTCCAGTACCTGGATGCCATCCACTTCACCAATCCTGCGCATTGCCTGCTGAATGGTTACTTTATATTCTCCAGGTTCATCGAATCTAACATCCTCTTTATACCAAAGCTTACTTTCTTTTACATCACCAAATCCAGTTCCCAGCCATTCTCCATTAGGCTTCGTCATTTCGTATTCCAAAGTATCACTAATGACCTTACCCTGCGGGAATTTAATTTCAGCGATCAAAAAAAGATTGCTGTATTGATATTCATTAGTGTTCCTAACATTTATGAAAAGGTCATAAACCTTACTGGAATCTATATTGTTAAGCTGAAAAGTAACTACCGAATCTTTATTCCAGCCTTTTATTGGTTTATAATCGTCAAACACTCTATTCCTGTCACAAGAGGAAAAGGCCACGATCATTAAAGCTAAAAAAGAAACAAAAAAGGCACTACGCATTTTTAGATCTTGAGGAATTACCTTTACGTTTTTTTCTCTTCTTATTAGAACGCTTTTTACGCTGTTGTTTAGGTTTATCAAAACGTGTTAAACTGTCTTCTCCAACGGCATTATTGAAATTCTTGGTTTTTGTTTCTTCCAGTTGCAGGTCAAGAGCATATTCTTCCAGACTGCCAACAGCTTCATCTTTTTTGTTCTTAGCGATGATCTTATTGGCCTGCTCTGGTGTTAACGTGTGCCAGTTCATCCACTCCCCTTCATATGCATACCATAAAAGCCCCTTGAATATGTCGATCTTCTGACATACCGCTGTTCCCTTTTTGGTTTTTAATTTAACGTCGGTTTTTGGAAAAGATTTTAATGCTTCCAGATAAGTATCCAATTCGTAGTTCAAGCAACATTTAAGCTTACCGCACTGTCCCGCTAATTTCTGAGGATTCAGGGATAATTGCTGATATCTCGCCGCCGAAGTGCTAACCGACCTAAAATCTGTTAACCAGGTAGAACAGCAAAGTTCACGACCACAGGACCCAATTCCCCCTAATCTCGCCGCTTCCTGGCGCAGACCAATCTGTTTCATTTCGATACGGGTATTGAATTCGCGGGCGAATTCCTTGATCAACTGGCGAAAATCTACACGGTCTTCTGCCGTATAATAAAAAGTACATTTGGAACCGTCTCCCTGGAACTCGATATCGCTAATTTTCATGCTGAGCTTGAGCCTGATCGCGATCTGCCTGGAACGTTGTTTGATTTTCTCTTCCCGGTCCCGGGCTTCCTGCCAAACATCGATATCTTTCTGGGATGCCTTCCTATATATTTTAAGGAACTCTCCAGAATTTGGATCTTCCTTTTTCTTTTTCATCTGTACCCTGACCAGTTCCCCGGTAAGGGATACAATACCAACATCATGACCCGGACTGGCTTCTGTCGCCACCACGTCACCGATACTTAAGCTTAAGTTTTCGGTATTTTTAAAGAAATGTTTGCGACCGTTCTTAAAGCGAACTTCAACGAAATTGAAAGGTTCTACGCCCCCGGGAAGGGACATATTAGAAAGCCAATCGAAAACGGTAAGTTTATTACATCCGTCTGTTCCACAGGTTCCATTATTCTTACATCCTTTCGGCTGACCGTCTTTTCCGGTCGAGCAACTTGTGCAAGCCATATATTATATATATTGAGGAAGTTACTTTTAAGTGTTTAAATTTGATCATCATTCTGTCCTGCCCTTCAGGCAATTATCGCAGAATCTCCTTCATCTTCAAAAGGCTACATATTAGCCAGACACCTATATTAAAGCACCTCCTTGAGGTTCATAAAAATTTTCAACAGTAAATATACCAATATTAATTGGCTCCACCATTTTAGAAAAGAAACCTATTGCTTAAATCGCAAAACTTCAGACCTGCCTTTCTTGAAGATCTTATTACTGGCACCTTTACCTTTTCTAAGTGCTTTTTGCTCCTCATAAGGCAATGCCGCGATCTCTTTACAGTTATCTGAACAGCAATTATTCATTTTTTCAGCACATTCCTCGCACTGAATGAACAATAAGTGACAGGCTTCATTGGCACAGTTCACGTGAGTATCGCAAGCTTTTCCACATTGGTGACACTGGGCGATCACATCTTCTGAAATTCGTTCGGCGCGACGATGATCAAATACAAAGTTCTTACCTATGAATTTATTTTCAAGCTTCTGCTTTTCAACCTGGCGGGTATATTCTATTATTCCACCTTCGAGCTGAAAAACATTCTTAAAACCACGATGTTTATAATAGGCACTGGCTTTCTCACAACGAATTCCGCCGGTACAGTACATCACCAGGTTTTTATCTTCTTTATGATCTTTAAGGTCTTCTTCAATGATTGGCAATGAATCCCTGAAGGTGTCCACATCTGGAGTGATCGCTCCCTGGAAATGACCAATCTCACTTTCGTAATGATTCCGCATATCCACAAGAACCGTATTGGGATCACTGATTAACTCATTGAACTTTGCAGCATCTACATGCACTCCCTTATTGGTCACATCAAAGGTTTCGTCATTTAAACCATCTGCTACGATCTTATTTCTAACCTTCACCTTTAGTTTCAGAAAAGATTTGATATCATGTTCAATAGCGATATTCAATCTCACATTTTCAAGAAAATAAATATCATCTATGAATGCTTTGAATTCATTGAACCTTTTGGCGGGCACAGAAAGCTGAGCATTAATACCTTCGTGAGCTACGTAGATCCTGCCAAGAACATCCATCTGGTCCCAGGCGATAAATAAATGATTTCTGAATAATTCGGGGTTACCGATCTTGGCATAGGCATAGAAAGAGAGCGTAAGCCTGTCTTCTCCGGCTTCTTCTAAAAGGGCTGCTCTTTCTTTAGCGCTCAATTTATTGTACAGTTGCATGCTATACTAATATTTTAAGTGTTAAAGAAAAATTTTTGCAAAGATACATATTTCCATCGATCGGCCATATGAGAACCTTCAAATAAGACCCTGTCCAAAATTTTGGAATAATTCCATAAATCAGAAATGAGTTTTATTGTATTGTAGCAAAACTTATCTTATTTTAGCAGTCCTTATTTCATATTTAAAATACATTAATGAGCAACGATAAAGAAAAAGACGCGAAATTAAAGGCATTAAAGCTTACGCTGGATAAAATGGACAAAACCTACGGAAAAGGTACGGTCATGAAAATGAGCGACCAGGTCGTGGTAGATGTCGATGCAATTTCCACAGGTTCCCTGGGCCTTGATCTTGCCTTAGGTGTTGGCGGATATCCTCGTGGAAGAGTGATCGAGATCTACGGTCCTGAATCTTCAGGTAAAACCACGCTTACCCTGCATGCAATTGCTGAAGCTCAGAAAAAAGGAGGAATTGCAGCTTTTATTGATGCAGAACACGCTTTTGACCGTTTTTATGCAGAAAAACTTGATGTAGATATAGATAATCTTATTATTTCCCAACCAGATAACGGGGAACAGGCATTAGAAATCACCGATAACCTGATTAGATCTGGAGCTATTGATATCATTGTAATAGATTCTGTAGCAGCCCTTACTCCTAAGAGTGAGATCGAAGGTGAAATGGGAGATTCTAAAATGGGTCTACATGCAAGGCTGATGTCTCAGGCTTTAAGAAAACTTACGTCTTCTATTAGCAAGACCAATTGTACGGTTATTTTTATTAACCAGTTAAGAGAAAAGATCGGGGTGATGTTTGGGAATCCGGAAACTACTACCGGAGGTAACGCTCTAAAATTCTACGCTTCGGTAAGACTGGATATTAGAAGATCCACCCAGATAAAAGACAGCGCCAACAACGTGATGGGTAACAAAACCCGCGTTAAGGTTGTTAAGAACAAAGTAGCACCTCCATTTAAAACTGCCGAATTCGACATCATGTATGGAGAGGGAGTATCAAAAATCGGGGAGATCATCGATATAGGAGTAGATTACGAGATCATCAAAAAAAGTGGTTCATGGTTTAGTTATGAAGATACGAAATTAGGACAGGGGCGAGATGCTGTAAAAACACTGCTTAAAGATAATCCAGACCTCATGGAGGAACTGGAAGAAAAGATCAAAAACGCGATCAAGATCGCTAAGGAATAAAGAAAGATCCCCGAAAGGGGATTTTTTTTGTTATGAACGCAACCATTTAGCCGATTGTGCATCTAGCATATAGATACTATAAATTAGCAAAAATGAAAAAATTTGTATTCATCCTACTATTAGGAATTGTGTTTACAGGTTGCTCTACAGATGATGACGGCTCCACTGTATCTTACGAATTTGCAAGAATTACAGATTCAGATCTGCCTGAATTCTTTGAACAAGGCAAAATTTACGATCTCAAATTCACGTATAAACTACCTACTACCTGCCATTTATTTCTTGGTTTTGACGGTGGAAGAGAAAACGAAAGTTCAAATGAATACTTTATTTATGCCCTTACCTCTATAAGTTCAGCGGCCACTAATTGTAATGATACTAATGAAGAGGATCTTGTTTTTGAGAATACGATCAGGAATTTTAGCATATCTAACATTCCCGGGGATACCGAGAAAATAATTTTTCAATTATGGGTAGGAAGCGACGTCGAGGGCAATCCAATTTTTGATACTGTAGAAGTACCAATAGGTGTATTGAATGAATCATCATAAGTTTAAATATCTTTGGATATAGATTTGAATTCAAAAATTGGTAGATCTCAAAACTCTTATCCAGCAGTGTAAAAACAGGGACAGGACCGCCCAGGAACAACTTTACCGACTTTACTCGGCTAAGCTATTCGGTGTTTGCCTGAAATATTCAGGCAGCCGCCAGGAAGCTGAAGATAATTTACAGGATGGTTTCGTCACTATTTATGAAAAGATTTCTCAATACAGGGATGAGGGCTCCGTTGAAGGCTGGATGAAAAGAATCATAATTAATACAGCTCTGCAAAAGCACCGGCAACAGAAGGTTTACAGTATATCAAATGAAGATTTTTTACAGGAGGAAGAAATAGAGATCGAGACAGATGATATTTCGGTAGACGATCTATTAAAATGTGTACAGGCCTTGCCAGCCAGGTACAGACAGGTTTTTAACCTTTATGTAATGGATGGTTATTCTCATAAGGAAATTGCAGAACTACTCCAGATTAGTATTGGCACTTCCAAATCTAATCTGGCCCGGGCAAGAATGGCTTTAAAAGATAAGATCGAAAATATAAAGAATATTAAAAATTCGGCTCAATCATCATGAAGGAACGGAAAAGTATCGACCGGATATATCAGGAAAAATTCAAGGATTTTGAAATAAATCCCGGAGAAGACCAGTGGAATAAAATCACCAATAGACTGGATAAAAAAGAGGATGAAGAAATTCTCATCATTCCTCTATGGTTAAAATTAAGCGGAGTAGCCGCAGTTTTTGCCCTTTTTATTGCCGGCCTTGTATATATCAATACAGAATCGCCTTTATCTGAAGAACCTCAAATAGTATTTGAGAACCCCGATCAGGATATTAAAACGCCTGATAACAACACCGTAGATACACTTCAGAAAAACATCCCAGGTGCTCCCGGGAAAATCGTGTTTGAAGACTCTGCTAATACGAACGAGCCCGGGGCTGCCAAATCTCAAGGTGATTTTTCAGTTGAGAACAGGCAAGGTCTAACCCAGGACCGCGGGAAAGAAAAATCTCAGTCAACAACAAATTTCCAGAAACGCGATCTAAATAAGTCCCCGATAATTCTTTCGGAAAGCAGTATGGTAAAAACAGAAAAACCAGAAAATTCAGAGGTCTTGCCAACCAATAGCACACGAGTAATTGAAAAAGCTTCGGAAAATCAAGGTCTGGCAGTTATTCCGGATTCTACTTCTGTTTTAACCAAGGAAAATGCCCTTGCCATCATAGAAGCAGAAAAAGAAGAGGCTTCTGATACTGATAATTCTAAAATAGCACAAGCCGATCGTTTGAGTCTATCTACTTTCGGTGCACCGGTTTTTTATAAGAATATGGGAGGAGGCAATGAACTTTCCAATCAATTTTCAGACAACAACTCCTCTTCTGAGGTTACATTTTCATACGGGATGAAGGTGGCCTATCAAATTTCAGATAAGCTTAGTATAAGAACCGGTATAAGTAAAATCAACGTTAATAATTCTATCAGGGATATCTCATATTCTCCTACAGCTCGGGCTGCAGGTTTTGAAAATATTAATCCAATAGAGGATAATATCGACATCAGGGATAACGCACCCACAGAAAGTGGTCTCCCCATGGGGAATCCCGGCTCCAACAATGCTCTAACTGCGGTGCCCTTTACGCCCGGAGAGATCAATCAGCAATTCGGTTTTATAGAGGTCCCGTTGGAGCTTGAATATGCCTTGATAGATAACAGGTTCGGTTTAAACATCATTGGTGGGGCAAGCAGCCTGTTTCTAGACAATAATCGTGTAGATCTTATCTCTGGCGATAGCAGGACGCAACTGGGTAAGGCTTCGAATATTAATAGCACCAGTTTTAGTACAAATATTGGATTTGGGATGGATTATAAACTGAATAAGAGCTTTAGTATAAGTGTGGAGCCCATCTTTAAATATCAAATCAATACATTTAAAGATGTAGAGAATGTACAACCGGCAAATATTGGAATCTACTCCGGGTTGAATTTCAGGTTTTAGATACAGTAGGATTGGTTAGTTCTTCCAGAATGATCTTACGCGTTCTCTCTTTCAATACTTTGCGGCACTCTATTTCAAGATCATTAGTATCGATAAATTCGTGAATTTTCACCCTTAACAATCCCGGACTTCCACTAAAGAATTTATAGGAAAATCTTTTTTTATTATCAAGAAAAGTAATGGGCACTATAGGTATCCTGTGTTCCAGCGCCAGTCTAAAGGCTCCGTCTTTAAATTGATCCAGAATAATGGATTGGTCATCGGGCACGCCTCCTTCAGGAAAGATACAAACGCTGTTTTCCTGTTTCAGCCTACGCTGTGCCTCCTCAAAAGCGGCCATCCGGCTTTTTTGGTTATTCCGATCCACCAGGATGCAGGTGCGACGATAAAAGAAACCAAATACCGGTATTCTCCCCAGTTCCTTTTTTCCAATAAAGACAAAAGGTTGTTTTATAACTGTTAGCATTAACATAATATCCAGCATGGAAGCATGGTTGGCCACCAGCATATAGCTTTTATGCTTTTGAGGAACCTGATCTGCCACTGTTTTCACCCTAAAACCCATACCAAAAATGATGATCCTGGACCATATTCTCGCACAAATGAAGAACTGAGGATAAAACTTTTCAGTAGAAGTAAAGATGAGCAGAAAGGGAAGCATTATGACTATGGGAACTACCATTAATATATAGAACCAGATACGCCATAAGAAAATTGCCACCGATTTAATTGAGCTCATGGCTCAAAAGTAGTAAAATGAACCGAGTGAATTCTATAAAAAAATTACCTTTGCAGCAAAATTCAGAAAGTCAATGTCCAGAATACTTACAGGAGTACAAAGCACAGGAACACCTCACTTAGGTAACCTATTAGGCGCGATAATGCCGGCAATAAAAATGGCCAACGAGCCAGAAAATGATTCCTTTATTTTCATTGCAGACATGCATTCGCTTACTCAAATTAAAGATGCTGATACATTAAGAAAGAACACCTATTCTGTAGCAGCAACCTGGCTTGCCTGTGGACTTGATATTGAGAGAAGTGTATTTTACCGTCAAAGTGATATCCCTCAGGTTACAGAACTTTCGTGGTATTTAAGCTGTTTCTTTCCATACCAGCGTCTTACGCTGGCTCATTCGTTTAAAGATAAGGCAGACAGGCTTGAGGATGTAAACAGTGGACTCTTTAGTTATCCTATGTTAATGGCTGCAGATATACTTCTTTATGATGCCGAGATCGTCCCGGTGGGTAAAGACCAGTTACAGCATCTTGAAATGACCAGGGATGTAGCCTCAAGATTCCATGCGAAAATGGGCGAAGTTTTCGTAATTCCTGAAGCGAAAGTACAGGAAGAGACCATGTATGTGCCGGGAACCGACGGTGAAAAAATGAGTAAATCCAAAGGGAATACGATCAATATTTTCCAGACAGATAAAAAGCTGAGAAAACAGATCATGGGTATTGAAACAGATAGTACACCCCTGGAGGAACCTAAGAATCCTGATACCTGTAATGTTTTTTCACTTTATAAGATCATGGCCACTAAGAAACAAACTGCCGAAATGCGCCAAAATTATGAAGGCGGTAATTATGGTTATGGTCATGCTAAGCAAGCCCTATTTGAATTGGTGAAGGAAAAATTCCAGCAACCTCGCGAAAAATATGAGTACTATATCAACAATTTGGAGGAGGTAGATAAAGCACTGGAAAAAGGGGCTAAAAAAGCCAGGATCGTCGCTAATGAAGTGCTGCAAAAAGTACGCGCAAAATCCGGATACTAGATCACCTCAAACATTTTACCCGGTAATGGTCTTACCGCACCCTTCAATTCCATGTTGAGCAACAGGGAAGCGGTCTTAAATGTAGGAAACTTACAATTTAGGGCCAGATGATCTAATTCTGTTTTACCACTTGCACTTAAAAATTCATACAGCTTCTGTTCATCTGCTTCAAGTTCTACGAATAGTTGTTTCTGCACAGGTTTTTCCTTTTCTCCAATCTCCCAGTTTAGAATATAAACGAGGTCTGCGGCAGAGGTTAGCACATGAGCACGCTGGGCCTTGATAAGGTTATTACAGCCTAGACTCGATTTATCTGTGGGCCGGCCCGGTACCGCAAATACTTCCCGATCATAAGAATTGGCGATATCAGCGGTAACCAATGCGCCGCCTTTTTCAGCGCTTTCAATTACGACAGTTGCTTCGCTCAGACCTGCGATGATACGATTCCGTTTTAGAAAATTATTGCGGTCAAAATCGTCTGTACTCCAGAAATCGGTATAAAATCCACCATTCTCTTCTATCCCATTCATGTATTTTTTATGTGACTTCGGATAGATTTGATCTAACCCATGGGCAAGACAACCAATGGTTTGTAATTTATTGTTTAAAGCAGCTTTTTGCGCAGTGATATCTGTACCATAAGCAAATCCTGAAATAATTACCGGATCGAGCACCGCCACATCTTCAATTAACTTTTCACAAAAATCAATGCCATGAGCACTAATCTTCCTGGTGCCCACTACACTTATGATCTTCTTCTTTTTTAAATCTATATTCCCTCTGGAAAAAAGCAGAATAGGACCATCTATACAATGCTTTAACTTCTCTGGATATTCCTCGTCCTGAAAATAGTCTACCTTAATGTTATTTTTTTCGATAAACCTTAGCTCCTCCTCTGCTGCCCGCAGGTGGCCCGGCTGATCTAATTCCCGTATTCTGAAATGCCCAATCCCATCAATCTTTAGCAGACTGGACCTTTTTTCTTTGAAGATATTTTCCGGATTTTCAAATTTACGAATCAGCTTTTTCGCGGTTGTATCTCCCAGATTTGGAATATGTTGCAAAGCCATTGCGTATAATAAGTCATCAGAATTCATCCGGGATAATTTGATTAAAATTACAGAAAAAAACATTTGTTAATAAAATTTCTTTGGGTAACTTTAACCCACTGCCAATAACCTATATTTTTGCGACCAATGAATATTTCCAGTCACATCCAGGACCTGCTTTACAGATACGAATGCGTAGTTTTACCCGGCTTCGGTGCATTCCTTTCACAAAAGCAATCAGCATATATAGACGAGAATTCCAGGGAATTTTACCCTCCTAAGAAGGTGATCTCCTTCAACAGACAATTGATAAAAAATGATGGCCTATTGGCAAATTATATCGCAGAGGTAGAATCTGTAAGATATACTACGGCCAATAACATGATTCAGGAATTTGTATACGACCTGGAAAATTCATTACAGAACGACGCCAAGGCAGAACTGGCCAATATTGGCAAGTTTTATCTGGACGCAGAAGATAAGTTGCAATTTGAACCACTAAGTGAAGTTAACTTTCTAACCCAATCTTTCGGGCTTTCTTCCTACCAAGCCATTCCGGTTCAGCGGGAAGTTTACAAGGCGCAGGTTGAAGAACTTGAAGAAAAAACACCTTTACTGTTCACTCCTGAAAAAAGAAGATCCTCTTTCCTTAAATATGCTGCCATTGGCCTTGTTGCTATAGGCTTATCCAGCTTTGCAGGATTGAATATCTACAGCAGCCAGGTTTCTAGACATAATATCGCTGAACAGCAGCAAGCTGAAAACCAGTTACAGGAACAGATACAACAGGCAACATTTGTAATCGATAACCCACTTCCTGCGGTAACCTTCGAAGTAGAAAAGCAATCTGGTAATTTTCATATAGTTGCCGGAGCTTTTAGAGTAGAGGAAAATGCTCAGAAAAAGGTGGATGAACTTCGTAATGATGGTTATAAGGCCAGACTTCTAGGGGTTAACAAATATGGTCTTCACCAGGTTGTATATTCCAGCCACCAGACCAGAAGAGAAGCGATTAATAAACTATACGAGGTAAAAAGAAGCAATGAGGGCGCCTGGTTACTGGTTCAGGAACTTTAATAATTTCTTAACGACCATACCTCCTAAATCCTCCTTACTTTTGCAAAAAAAATTTTATGGAGGCCAAACCACCTAGTGAATCACGTACTACATTAACAGACCTTGTTCTGCCGAGTGAAACTAACCCATTAAACAATCTTTTTGGGGGTGAATTACTTGCCAGGATGGATCGTGCAGCGAGTATTGCTGCCAGAAGGCATAGTCGCAGGATCGTGGTAACGGCTTCTGTAAACCACGTAGCCTTTAACAAGGCAATTCCCCTGGGAAGTGTGGTAACGGTTGAAGCCGCGGTATCCAGGGCATTTAAAAGCTCTATGGAGATCTTTATAGATGTGTGGGTAGAAGACCGCGAAAGTGGACGCAGAAGTAAAGCTAATGAAGCGATTTATACCTTTGTTGCGGTGGATGAAACCGGGACTCCTGTTCAAATTCCGGCTCTGGAACCGGTTACCGATCTGGAAAAGGAACGTTTTGACGCCGCTTTAAGACGAAAGCAACTAAGCCTTGTTCTTGCAGGGAAAATGAAACCAGATGAAGCCACTGAATTAAAGGCTCTTTTCGAATAGATTTATTTTAATATTACATCCTGTAGATCCAGGCTGCAGGATCCATCTTCTGATCATTCTTATACAATAAGAAATGGAGAGTGGTTTTTCCGGTGGTCCTGCTGGTGGCGACTTCTCCTATTTCCTGTTCCGTACTCACTTTATCGCCTCTTTTTACATATACCTTTTCCAGGTTATTATAGATCGTGATATAATCTCCATGCCTCACCATCACGGCCTGGTTAGCACCCTTGACCGCCTGTACTTCACTTACAGTTCCATTAAATACTGCCCGCGCCTTTCCGCCTTTATCAGTATCTATTCTAACACCATTATTATTGACCATCACCGACCTTACAACCGGGTGAGGTTGTTTACCAAATCTCATCGTTACGATACCTGATTTTACAGGCCAGGGCAACTTACCCTTATTTTTGGTAAAATCTGCCGCCAGTGCCTCTGCAGCCGGAGTTAATTTATAAGTGCTTCTGGAAGTGGAACCGCTTTCTTTGTTTGCCTTGGCAATAGACTCCCTTATCATCTTATCAATGGCACGGTCTATAGCATCAATTTCGCTCTGTTTCTTTTTTAACTGAGAAGCAAACTCGCCTTCCCGCTTATTAATTGTAGCCATAAGGGTCTGCTGGGATTTCCTGTTCTTCTCCAACTCAGCCCTGGTTTTTCTATTTTCGGCAATTAAACGATCCTTTTCTTCTTTTTGTCTGACAAGACGGGCATTAAGCTCCTGCAATTCCTGCGTATTAGCCTTTATTTCGTCTCCCTGTTGTTTTCTATAGTTCGTATACTGTTTCATATACTGAAGCCTCTTATACGCCTGCAAAAAGTTTTTTGAAGATAAAAGAAACATGACGCGGCTCTGCTGTGATTTACTTTTATATGATTTCTCTATCATCCTTGCGTAATCAAGCTTCAGCTTCTCGAGCTCTTTCCTGAGTTTACCAATCTTATTGGTGTTGGTATTTATTTCCCTGTTAAGCAAGTTAGCCTGTTGATTGGTCAATTTGATAAGATCCTCTGTACTCCTTATCTGCTGATTTAGATCTTCTACCTGCACCAATACAGAACGCTGCTTTTTTTGATTGGAAATCCTAAGTTCATTGATCCTGGTGATCTCATTACGAAGCTCTACTCGACGTTTTTCAAGCTCTTCACGATCTGCCTGGGCACTGGCGAGTTGTAACCCAAAAAACAATAAGACCAGAACACAAAGGGATTTGGGGGGTATAACTTTGATCATTTCAAGCTAATTTCTTCATACCCTGACGGGATATCGAATGGAAAACTTACCTCTTCATTAAAACTTAAAGACCTGTAGGTGAGATCTATGTTTGTGCTGGCGCCTCCCTCGTTGGCGATTATCCTGATATGCTCAGGGAAAATAAGGCCATCCACATCCTGATAATCTTCGTAAGTAACCGTTAATCCTCGGTTATCCTTATCCTGTACCAATTGCTGTGCACTGGCTTTGTAACTAACCGGATGTAGCAGGAACATCTTCTTCATTTGGCTTTCATCATCTTTAACGAACTGAAATCCACGTGGCGACTGCACAAAATCATATTCTTCACTTCTTAGATCATAAATCGCCTGACCTATAAGTAGGTTTTGCAGTTTCTGAAAATCCAGTGGCGTTCCTAAAAATTCACTTACAAGGCTAAAGTCACCCTGGAAATAAGTTTGTGAAACCTTCTCATAATAGCTTACACTGGTAGGAGTAATATAGGCCTTGGCAACGGGAAATCCCAGGATACTTGCACTCATCCAAATAGCCTTATCCTTTTCCATTCTAAAACTCAGATTAACCGCCTGGGTTTTTTCTTCATCCTGGTAAACTGCACGTAATTTACCCGAAACCGTATTAAATTTGGTTTCTGTGGCATAATGTTGTTTGATCACCGAAACTGCTTCGGCATTTCTAGTAGCTATCTTTCCGGTAGATCTACTGCTTCCACACGATACAATAACAGTGCTTAGCAGGATCAAGGCAACTATTTTCTTCAGCATTAGTTTATTTCTTTTTTCAAATTTTCCGCTTTGCGACGGTACTCTTCAGCCTTATCTGCATTATTCATACCATTATAGCTAATGGCTAGCTGTGAGTAATAATCAACCTCCATTTTCTTATCATCTATCAGGTAATCCAATCCATACATTAAGCTTTCTTCTGCAGCTGCAAATTCCCCAAGATTATTAAGGGCCACGGCCTGCAGAAGATATAGCATTGGTTGTGAAGGAAAGTTCTCCAGAGCAGTCTGGCTCAATTCCCTGGCGGCTTCATATTTACTGAATTCGAGCTGGAGCAATAGAGTATTCCTAAGTAGCTCAAAATTATCGGGGTTTTCCTGTAATCCCAGTTCAAAGAATTTCAGGGCATCTTCCCGGTTCTCTTTATTCAGATAATATTTCCCTAACTGTTCGTATAATCTTGGAGCATCTTCCCATTCAGTAAGTTTACCGGCCACTTCTATCAACTCATCTTCATAATCGGGATGTACCTGGACAAACCCTAAAAAATCATTCAGCACTTTGAATTTGGACTCCACATCGATCTCCTCGCTTTCAAAAACGATCTTCATGGAAGCCACTGCAGCCTCTGCATTGTCTTTATTTAAATAAAACTTATACAGAGCCAGATGGGCAAGTGCAGAGCCGGGATTCGTCTCTAAAAGCTCCCTTGCCACTCTAAAAGCCTCTTCGTCCTCCCCTTGCTCACTGTAGATATAGATGAGATTGAGATAGTTTTGTTCTACTTCCGGGTTGGCAGAAATACTCTTTTGTAAATTATTTATCTGTGCCCCCGTATTATTAGTGCGGGCATAGACCTGTCTTCGCAAGGAATTACGATAGCTGTTAATCCCCATATCCTCGTCCAGTTCATCTAAAAGTTGGAGAGCCAGCTCAAAATCCTGATTTAAAAAATACAGATTCGCCAAGTCTTCCTTATAACCTTCATCAATGGGAATTAATTCCTTTACTGTTGCGATCGCTCCTTTATAATCCTTGGTCATACCATAGGTTTGGAACAGATAGACCAGGATAGATTCATTTTTAGGTGCCAGTTCCCTGGCCTTTATCAAATTCTCGATAGAAAGATCAAACTTCTCCAATTCCCTATAATTGCGCCCTAATTCAAAATAAACAACAGCTTTTTCTGTGTTCAGGTCGAGGCATTTTTCAAGAGCAGTGATCGCTTTCTCGTAATTCTCGATACCTTTCTGTTTTAAAGCCTCAAAGAAATATTCCTGAAATTCGTCACTTACATCACCGAGGTCATCCTGATTCACATCCAGAAATAGTTGTGGCAATTCCTGGCTCCTGGCCGGAAATGCCATACATAACGTTATAAGGATGATCATCAGGTTTCTCATAGTAATCTATTCTAATACGGAATAATCGCCAATGCTTATCTGGGTAAATTCACCATCAAATTTAGCATGATTCCCTATCATAGCATTATCCAGATTTGCATTTTTAACATCTGCAAATGTTTGAATAAGGCTGTTTTTAATCGTTGAGTTTTCTACGCGGGTACCATTCCCTATAGATACATTAGGGCCTATTTTGGCATTGATAAGCTCTACATTTTCTCCAATATAACAGGGCTCTGTAATTTCAGAATCTTTGATCTTTACCGAATCTGAAATTAGCTTTTCACCATCCTGGTGCAAAAATTTCAGCATTCTGCCATTGGTTTCAACGGTGACGTTCTTATTTCCGCAGTCCATCCATTCATCAACCTTACCCGGTACAAATCTCAGTCCGCTTTTACGCATGGCTTCGATCCCATCATTGATTTGGTATTCGCCACCACGGGTTAGTTTTGCATCCAGTACATTTTGAAGCTCTTTCTTTAATATTTCAACATCCTTGAAATAATAAATACCAATTACCGCAAGGTCTGAAACGAATTCTTCGGGTTTTTCCACAAGATCTATGATCTCATTAGTCTCATTAAGTTTTACTACGCCATATGCTGAAGGATTCTCTACTTTTTTCACCCACATCACGGCATCGGCCGATTTATCCAGGTTAAAATCTGCCTTAAACAGTGTATCGGCATAGGCAACCACAGCCGGACCAGACAGTGATTCTTTCGCACACATGATCGCATGTCCTGTTCCCAGTGGTTTATCCTGGTAATAGATGGTACCCTTTGCTCCAAGACTATTGGCAATATGCATTAGGTCACTTTCTACCTGCTCTCCAAAATCTTCTCCTATAATAAAGGCAACTTCATCTATTTCTTCATCCAGAACCTTGGCGATATCTTCTACTAATCTATGCACAATAGGTTTCCCTGCTATTGGAATTAACGGTTTTGGAACGGTTAAAGTATGTGGACGCAGACGTGAACCACGACCTGCCATTGGTACTATAATTTTCATTTTAAAATTTTAATTAATTATTTATTTATGCCCGGTACTTCCAAAGCCACCGGCTCCCCGAGATGTCTCGCCAAGAATATCTACTTCTTCCCATGAAATATGTTCATGTTTTGCGATCACCATCTGGGCAATTCTTTCACCATTGTTGATGACGAAATCCTCATTAGACAAATTTACAAGGATCACACCTATCTCCCCGCGATAATCGGCATCAATTGTGCCCGGGGCATTGAGTACAGTAATCCCTTTTTTCGCGGCCAGACCACTCCTTGGTCTTACCTGGGCTTCATAGCCTAAAGGTAATTCCATAAAAAGCCCTGTCTTTACGATAGCTCTTTCCAGAGGCTTCAAAGTAATTGGTTCTTCTATATTAGCCCGAAGATGCATACCCGCTGAAAAATCTGTTTCATAGTGCGGCAATTTGTGTGCCGACTTATTAATAACTTTTATCTGCATAACTAAGTTTGTAAAATTTTGAGGATTTGATCCTTTTCAGAAATATAGACGATTCCCAGGAAAAGTAAAAGTAATGGAATAGACACTACATAATTTCCAGGAAAAATATAAAATGAGGTTGCTGCAATTAAGGTAGAAAGCAACAGGTATCCGCCAATCCTTTTCATATCATAAGGCACCGGGTAATATTTTTTGCCAAGGAAATAAGAAACCAGCATCATACTGCCGTATGCTCCCAACGTGGCCCAGGCGGCTGCAATAAAACCAAGAACAGGAATCAGGGCAAGGTTTAGACCTATGGTGATTAAAGCGCCAAGGATGGAAATATACATGCCTGTACGTGTCTTGTCAGTTAATTTATACCATACAGAAAGGTTATGGTAAATTCCCAGGAAAAGGTTTGCCAACAGAATAATTGGCACAATACTAATCGCCATCCAGTATTCAGGGTCCCGTATTACCAGGTTTTTAAAGAAATCGATAAAACATACGAGTACGAGAAAAATAAGACTTCCGGAGATTACAAAATATTTCAAGATATCGGCATAGGTATTTCTGGCGTTCTTCTCTTTCGCATGATTAAAAAAGAAAGGCTCTGCCCCCATTTTAAATGCCTGTACAAAAATAGTCATAAATACAGCCAGTTTATAGCATCCGGCATAGGCTCCCATGGTCTCTGCAGAGATCATATCCTTGATTAAAAGTTTATCCAGGTTCTCATTGATAACAAAGGCAATTCCCGCCACCATAATTGGCCAGCCATACCTCCACATTTGTTTGAAAATGGCTATATCAAAACTTATTTTGGTTTTAAAGAAATAGGGTAATAAAAGCAGGAATGTAGCAGCACTAGCTACGAGATTTGCTATAAATATGTATCCAACGATATCACGAGGACCATAATTATCCAGGATGAATTGGGGGGCATACTGGGGATAATCCCGAACAAACCATAGAAAATAGATATTCAGGATGACCACAATGAGGATATTAACGATCTTGATACCTGCAAACTTAATAGGTCTACCTGTAGCCCTTAAATAGGCAAATGGTACCACCACCAGGGTGTCCAGTACCAGCACACTAAATAGCAATTTAAAAAAGAAGGGGTCCAGATCCATCAAGGCTATAAGATCCTCCTGAAAAACAAAAACGCCTATAGCGAACAGGATGGTGCTTACACTTAGGGCTATAAAAGCCGTAGAGAATACTTTAGATCTTTCAGTTGAAGTACTGAAGAATCTAAAAAAAGATGTTTCCATCCCGTAAGTAAGCAATACGTTAAAGAAGGCTGCCCAAACGTAAAAAACGGTATTTACCGAATACTCCTCAGCCGGCAAGACTTCGGTATGCAGCGGTACCAGCACGAAATTCATTAATCGTGGGAATACCGTTGCAAAGCCGTAAATAAGAGTGTCTTGGAAAAATCTTTTTAAAGTACTCAACAGGAGCGGGTTGGTTTACTACAAATATCTGAATAAATCAGGATTATGAAAGCTTTCGACCTATTCCTTTTCCACAATTCCCGTTAGCTTATAATATTTGATTTTATCGTCCTGGGTGAAAACAAGGATCGCTTCGTCCTTGTCTATTGAAAAAGGGCTTTCCTCTGGCATTTGAGGTGGTTGGTTCCCGTATTCTTCTTTCGGATCCTCGTGCATTACCATATCCTTAGAACCCATCCTGAAATTGGCTACATATAAATTAGGTTGAGACTCACTTTTTTCCAGGTTAGACTTCATACCGTGAAAATAAACCGCATCCAGGCTTATTTGTTCATTCTGAATAGAGCTAACAGGAATATTCAATTCGATACCATTGGAATCGTAAGTATAATAAACTTCATTGAACTGTGCCGGAGCCCTGTCCTGAAGCCCTTTATTGCTCATACAGGAAGAAAAAAGGACCAGCGTGAATATACAGGCCATAAAAAATAAAACTTTAGTCATAACGATTGGTTTTAATGATTCGAAGTTATGAAAACAAAACCTGTACCAAATAAAAAAGCCCTTCAAAATGAGGGCTTTTTTATTCGTTTATTCATCCTGTATCAGGATCTCAATGATGCTAAATCATCCCGATAGCTATCAGGACAGCATAACATAGTACTTATCCATTCAATGCTTCAGCACCACCAACGATCTCAAGGATCTCATTGGTAATAGAAGCCTGTCTTGCTTTGTTATAAGATAGTTTAAGATCATCACGGAGCTCTGTAGCATTCTCAGTTGCCTTGTGCATAGCCGTCATACGCGCACCATGTTCTGAAGCAAAAGAATCCCGTAGTGCCTTAAAAAGCTGCATTTTTAGAGATTTCGGAATAAGATCCTTAACAATTTCTAATTTAGAAGGCTCAAAAATATAATCCAACTGTTTGTTCTCTTCAGAATCAAATCGCTCGATAGGCAAAAATTGTTCGTGTTGAACAATTTGTGTGGCTGCATTTTTAAATTGATTGTATACAAGCACGATCTTATCGTACTTCCCATCAAGGAATAGTTGCATCAATTCCTCGGCTATCGCAGAAGAATTTTCAAAGCTTAAATCATCGTAGATCTCGTTATTGTTCCTATGTACATCATACTCCTTCTTCAGAATATCGTTGGCCTTTTTACCAAGAGTATAGACATCTACATTTTTAGCCTTATAATCATTCTTGGCCTTGTACTTAACCGCTTTAATGATATTAGTGTTAAAAGCACCAGCCAGTCCCTTATTAGATGAAATAGCAACGATCAGAACATTTCTCACTTCGCGTTCCTCGGCATATTTGCTTCCCGCATCATCATTTAGAGTAGCACTTAAATCCTGTAGCAACTGAGTCAGTTTTTCAGAATAGGGACGCATCTGGGTAATTGCATCCTGAGCCTTATTCAATTTTGCAGCCGATACCATTTTCATGGCTTTGGTAATCTGCATCGTTGAAGAAACCGAAGTGATCCTGCTACGTAATTCTTTTAAGTTTGCCATTTTGTTTTGTATTGAGTATCGGGCAGAACTATATCCAGCCCGATACTTTTATAATTTTCAAGTGTAAATACCCAGATTAAAATCCTCCAGGCGTGGGTACACAATACTAATCTTAGTACTTAGACGAAAGATCTTTCGCAACCGTGGTTAACGTATCGATCACTTCATCTGTAAGTTTACCAGCCTTAAGAGTATCAAGAACATCTCTATGCTTGGTATTAAGGTAATCAAGGTATTCCTTTTCGAATTCCTTAACCTTATCTACCGGTACATTTCTAAGAAGGTTCTTGGAACCTGCGTAAATGATCGCGATCTGGTTCTCTACCGGGTAAGGATCGTTCTGTCCCTGCTTAAGGATCTCCACGTTA